>CAXTSA010000079.1:0-10009 GCA_964246755.1 uncultured Acidobacteriaceae bacterium | reverse complement strand
GAACAGGCGTGGATCCCCGGTGATCTGCTCGACCGATGCGTAGCGGTGCTCGGCATCGTCGATCCTCTGCCACGTCGCGCCGTCATCCGTCGAGCGGTACAGACCGCCGCCGAGCCCCTCGTCCGGCTTCGCCGGGCCGGCTTCAGGCGTACCGCTAAGCGCTCCAGCCAGGTAGATCGCCGGAGCGCCGGCACCGGGAGCCGCTTTGCCGAAGCCGACTGCATATGCCCGCGCAACGCCCGGCAGAGGCTTCCACTGCGCGCCTCCATCAACGGAACGGAACAGCCCCGCATCGCTCGCGATCCAAAGCGCCGGGAACGCCGGATGCGGAGACGCCAAGTTCGTGGACGCACTTGCGGCCACCCGCAGCCTGCCTCCCTTCGGAGCAGTCTTGCTGACGAGGTGCGAGGCTCCATCGGCGGCGATCCCGTACAGAGTCCCAGCCGCAGGGTCATGCACCAGGAAGCCGCCGCGCGCATCGGCGAGCACCTCAAGCGGCTCGCGCTCGTCCTTGTCTGGGCCGGAACCTGGGCTAGGCGCGGGGGAAAGCTGGCGCCAGTGCGCGCCGCCGTCCGCGCTCATCGCGAGCGGGCCGTTGCGCACCGCCCACAGCAGCAGCCTGCTATCGGAGGAGATCGCGGCATCTCCGCCGCGCTCGCCTCCCTTCGGCTCACTCGCGAACGCGCTCCAGTGGAGGCCGCCGTCGTGCGAAACAGCCCCGTGCGGCCCCGATGTCCAGCTCTGCCCCACGCGCACCATCTCCGCAGGCTTTTGCTGGGCCAGCGCGATCGCATCGCAGTTCGAGAACTCCGGGTTCTTCATCGCGCCCCCTGCGGGCGAGTGCTCGAAGTCATCGTGGCGGAAGCAGCCGATGTCGCGGAGGCCCGTGAACAGGTGCGGGCCGGCGTCCGTGGGCAAGGCAGGGCTCAGCAGGACGCGGTCGGCCGTTTCCTCAAGCCCCGGCGCGCCCACCGTCCAGTGCGTCCCTGCGCTGCCCGTCGCATCGTGCGACTCCCAGATCGTTTCGCCCGTGCCGTAAAGCACATGCGCGGAGTCGAACGGATCGATCATCGCTGCGCCGATCCAGTGGCCGAACGGCGGCTGTGCCGCTAAGTGCCTGAGATACGGAGCCAGGCTCGCGTCGCGGGTAGCCCCGCCGGCCAGCGATTGCCAGTGCGCGCCGCCGTCGGTCGAGCGGAAGATGGTGTCGCCCGGATGCCAGCGGTCCATTGTGGACGCGAGCAGGGTTTGCGGGTGACTGGGGTCCACCGTGACGATTCCGTAACCGAAGCCCGCCGCGTCATGCGAAGCTTGAGGGTCGTTGAAGTGGTATCGCTGCTCGCCTCCGGCGCCGGGCTTCTCGGGCGTAATGTCGCGCCACTTGCCCGTGCGCGGAGCGTAGGCCCACACCGCGCCGTTGCCCATGCCGTTCGGCCCGGGCGCGTCGCTGTAGCTCAGGTACAGGGTGCCGTCGGAGGAAAAAACACCGTGGTTGGGGAACATGCCCTGGGGGCCGCCCACCACCGACTTCCACGTTTTGCCGGCATCGTCTGAGCGCAGAAGATTGATCACCGGGTCGGCAACCCCGACAAGAATGACAGGCGTGGGCTGGCCCGCGTGTCCGCTCGACCGGTCGAAAGCAACGAATGTGAGCCCAACGTGGTTCAGCGGCAGGCCCGGAAAGGTGCGCACCCGGTTCCACGTCACGCCGCTGTCGAGCGAGCGCCAAAGCCCGTCTACGCGGGTGCCCAGCAGCAGTGTCTGCCCATGGTTCGGGTCGACCTGGAGGCGCTCGCCCGCGAACCGCCCTTCCTCATTACCGCCCATCTTGAACGGGACGCGCGTGATCTCAAAATGGCGCCCCTGGTCCACCGAGCGCAGAATAGCTCCATTCGGCGTGTGCGCGTTCAGGTATGTGCCGGCCGCGAGATACAGCTTCATTGCGTCCGACGGATCGATGGCCAGGCTCTCAATGCCAAGCAGGTTGCGCTCGGCGATGGGCAGAGAATCCTCGAGCGCGGACCAGTGCTTCGCGGCGTCGTCCCAGCGGTACGCCCCACCGATGTCGGTGCGGAGGTAGCGCAGACCGCGCTGCCCGGGGTGCGCGACCAGGCCCGTGATAAAGCCGCCCGCGACGATCGCGACATTCTCGAATCGGTACGGCACCGGGGCCGCTGCCTGCGCCCAGGCGGCGTACGGCAGCGCGAGTGCAGAGCGGAGCAAGTAGAACAATAGCGTTCGTGAAGTTCGTCTCATCGCGATGAGCCTACTGCACCCGGTCGCGCTCCCGCATTTTAATTTTTCGTCGGCGTCCGTCGCTACGTTCCTTGCGCCGGGCGCGGGCGCCGCTCGTCACCCGCGCCCGGCTACCCAGCGCAGGTTTAGTGAGGGTAGTCCACCTTCAACGTCAGGATTTCGTAAGGGTGGATCGGCACAGTAGCGACCCCGTCCGCAACCGGCACAGCAGGCCCCTCCTCCTTCTCCATCAGGTTGCTTACGCTGGCTCGCGTAGCGCCGGCAGGCACCGTCACCTTCACCTGCGCGCTCTGCCCGGCGTACTCGTACATGTGCAGGATCAGCGCGTTCGAATCCTCAGCCTTCTTGATCGCGGTCACGATCACGTCCGGCGAGGAAACCGACGCGTAGCTATGCTCGCCGGGGAGCGCGCCGGCGTGCGGGGCCACCTGCATGGCGGTCAGCCCGTAGTTGAACTCGTACCCGTGCTCAACCGTGCCGGCCTGCTTCCAGTTGCCCGCATGCGGGTACAGCGCATAGGTAAAGTGCTGCGGTCCCTGGTCCGCCTCGGCATCCGGGCTGGTCGGCGAGCGCAGCAGCGAAAGCCGCAGCACATTGCCCACGCCGTCGTAGCCGTACTTCGAGTTGTTGATCAGGCTGAAGCCGTGCTGCGCGTCGCCCTCATCGGCCCAGCGCAGCGCCGGCACCTCGAAGCGCGCCTTCTCAAAACTGTTGTCGCGCGTTGTCGGCCGCTCGATCGACCCGTAGGGAATCTCATAGGTCGCGTTCTTGCTCGCCGCGGCCAGCGGGAACGCGGCCTTCAGCAGAATGTGCCGCTCCCGCCAGTCCACATCCGTCGTCACGACCGCGTGGTCCGCGCCTGTCGCGAGCGCGATCTCCTGCGTAAAGGTCGAGCTCTGCCACTTGCGCTTGACGCGGATCATGGCGCGCATCGGCGTGTGCTCCGCCAACTCGACCGACTCCGCCGTATCGAGCTTCGCCGGGGGCACGTCGAGCGTGCCGGGATCGATGTTCCAGGCGTCGTACTCCTTCGGCTTGTCGGTAAATGCCTGCAGTTCGTTTCCGCATCCGCCCGCCGCCAGTGTCTCGAACTTCGCGCGCTTGTCATACAGGCTCGTGATGCAGCCGCTTGTCCTGTCCACGGTCACGCGCACGGAGTCATTTTCAATCGTGAGCCCATCGGCTTTCAGGTCGCTTGCGAAGCTCTTCTTCCCCGGCACCACGTGCACCAGTTCGTAGCCCATCGAGGGGACCGCCTCAGCGCGCACCAGCAGCTTCAAGCTGCCGGTCTTTGCATCCGACGAGAGCACCTCGGAGGGCAGCACCCGCCCCTTCCCATCCACAACCGAAACGTCACTGGTTGCCTCCGGCATCTGCACATCCACGGTTACCGGACCGGAGCGCTTCCACGCGAGAGGATTCCACACCAGCACCGGCACGCCGTTCGCGTTATTGCCCTGCATCGTATTGACCTGCGCGGACAGCGTCTTGAGCGAAGCGAGAGAAATCTCGTTCGTCTCCCGCCGCACCGTGTCGAAATCCTTCTGCGCATCGCGATAGATCACCCCGATGCCCGAGCCCGCAGCCAGGTCATGGAAGCCGTTGAAGGTGATCTTTTCCCACGCGTCTGTGAGGTCGCCGTTCGGGTAGGCGTTGCCGCTCAACCATGCCAGCGAAGCGTACTTCTCCGCGTTGAGCGTCTGCTCTTCGCTATCGCGCATGTTGCGCTTGTGGCCGGCCTGGGTGGTAAACACGCCGCGGTGGTACTCGAGGTAGAGCTCATCGTTCCAGGTCGGCACATTGATCTGTCCATCCGCGGCGGCCGGGGGATACGCGTAGCCCGCGGCCAGCGAACGGTAGTCCCACGTCTTTGACGCGGCGGCGATCTCCGGCTGCACCTGCTTGAAGTAGCTATCCGCCGTGCCAAACTGCATCTTTGGAATCACCTTGTCAGGCTGCGCCCAGTGCATGCCTTCATCCAGCATCACCCGCGTCGGGCCGCCGCCGTGGTCGCCCATTCCGTACAGGTCCATGATCGAGGGCAGCCCCGGCGACTGCTTGCGCGCCACCGCGAGGTCCACCGCGAGCCGTACCGGATTCATGGTGGTGTTGCCGTAGCCGTGCGGGAAATACGTCAGTACCTTGCTGCCGTCTGGCGACTGCCACCAGAACAGCTTGAACGGCAACTCGTTTGTGTCGTTCCACGCCATCTTCTGCGTCACAAACGTGTCGATGCCCGACTTTTTATAAATCTGCGGCAGCTGCCAGTTGTAGCCGAACGAGTCCGGGTTCCAGCCGATGTGCACATCGACCCCGTACTCCTTCTCGAAATAGCGCTTGCCAATCAGGATCGAGCGCGCCAGCGACTCGCCATCCGGAAGATTCAGGTCCGGCTCTACCCACATGCCGCCCAGCACCTCCCAGCGTCCCGCCTTGACGTCCTGCTTGATCTCATCATTCAGGGCCGGGTACTTGTCGGCCATCCACTCGTTGTACTGCGCGGCCGACTGCGTGTAGGTGTATTTCGGGTACTCGTTGAGCAATTGCGCCGCGGTGCCGAAGGTGCGGTGCACCACGTCGATCGTCTCCGACCTCGGCCACAGCCACGCCGCATCGATGTGCGAGTTGCCGGTCATATGAAAGCTCACCTGCTCGAGCATCGGCTTGAGAGCGGCAAGCTGCTGCTCAGCCCCGCGCAGCGAAGCGTCGAAGCGCGTCTGTGCCTGTGCCTGTGCTGGGCCCGAGGCGCTGTCGAGCGTCTTCACATCGAGCGAAGCGATCGCCTTTTCCACCACCGCCTTGTCTGCAT
This sequence comes from uncultured Acidobacteriaceae bacterium, assembly GCA_964246755.1. Classification (GTDB taxonomy): domain Bacteria; phylum Acidobacteriota; class Terriglobia; order Terriglobales; family Acidobacteriaceae; genus EB88. Next base: position 4,944 of record CAXTSA010000079.1, on the reverse strand, counting down.
CGGGGTTCTTTGAAAGCGTGGGGATCAGCGCCTCGGCCGACAACACCTCCGAGCGGAAGTCGCTCGGGCTGGGGCGGTTTTCCGCGTAGTCCACCCGCACGGTCGCGCGCCGAAAGCTCTTCGGCCCCGCGGTCTCAAGCAGCTTCACCGCGACCAGCATGCGCTCGCCCGGCTTCGCGCTGTCGGTCAGCACGATCGGCTCCAGCTCCGAGCCCAGCGCGACGCGGCGGCCATTCAGGTACACGATCTCAGGCACATCGCCGCTCGAAGACGCCTGGAAGCGAAACGATATCCGCATGCCCGTGGGATCGTAGCCGTGAAAAGTCTGCGGCACCTCGATGACGCGCCGATACCACACCGCTTCCTTCGGCGCCTCGCTCCTGGGCTGCACCGTCTGCCAGCTCGAGTCGTCCAGGCTCACCGACTCGCCGTGCGGCAGGTCGCCGGCATGGTAGCGCCAGTCGTCCGCCTTGATCTCGTTGAACTCACCCAGCCGCTCCACGGTCGCGCGCGCGGCGGGCGAAAGCGCATCCATCGGCTGCGGCTCCGGCCAGGGCACCTGCGTGTGCCCCTGCACAGGAGCAAGAGCTGCCACGCATGCTGCCGCTAGTAGTGCGCCCCGTCTCGTGCGTCCGCTCCGTCGCTGCTTGCATTTCATGCCGGTATTTTCCTTTTCTTCTGCATGTCTTACCTAGGAACCGCTCCAGGAACCTCCAGAACACCAGGCGATTCCCTACGAACTTATTTCGATGCTACAGCCAGGCTCCGCTCTAAAACTCGTAGCGGAGACTGAACTGCATCTGCCGATCCGAGCCGTAGGTCTGGCCCTTGGTCGTCACCTTGCCGAACGTGCCGCTGTTCGGATTGATATCCGGCGTGTCGAGGTTCGGGTGATTCGTAAAGTTAAAGGCCTCTGCGCGGAAGGTGACTACGTGATTCTCCAGTTGTGGGATCACGTGGATGTTCTTCTGCAGCGCGATATTCCAGCTCTGGAACCCGGGCGAGTAGAACTCGTTGCGCGTACCCCGGGGCGCCAGCGTACCGGGCGCCCGGGGGACCAACACCGTGGGCGGGAACCCCAGGGCCGGGCCCGAGCCGGTGTTGGCGGGAAAGTTCTTGCTGATCAACGGCTTGCTCGCGATGTCCCACCTTTGTGCGCCGGCGCCCGGACCCACTCCGGCAAAGTCATCGCCCGTGCTTACCGTAAACGGCTGGCCGGTCTGCGCCTGCGTTGTGCCGGAGACCTGCCAGTTGCCCAGCGTGTGCCGCACCAGGCCACTCGGCGCATTGCTTGCGAACGGGATATCCCACACGTAGTTCACCACCAGCGTGTTGCGGATATCGAAGTCGCTCGGGCCCCAGTTCGTGCTCGGGTCGTAGTAGTTCGGTAACTGGTACGTCTGGTCCGAACCGGAATCGAGGCTCTTGGCCCAGGTATAGGCCACGCCGAACAGAAATCCCTTTGAAAGCCGCCGCTTCAGGTTGACCTGCAGTGCGTTGTACATGGAGCTGCCCTTGTCGGGGTCCTGCTCGATCGAAGCGAAGCCGCGATATGGCCGCAGCGCGTCCGGTTGCACCCCTGGGTTGGCCTGCGTGGTGCCCGGGCGCAGCTGGTTGATGTTTTCCAGCTGCTGCAGGTGGATGCCCTTGCGGCCCACATACGCCGCCGTCACGGTCGCAACGCTCGGGATCTCCTGCTCTACCGTGAAGTTCCAGGACCAGGCTTCCGGGCTCGGCAGATCGTAAGGCTGGCTGGAAAGCTGTATCGGATACGAAGCGGTACCGGCGCCGCCCGGGTTGTCGATTGAGCCGCCGGTCACGGAAGACGACGGCTGGAATGGCGCATTGCCGCCCAGCTGCACCGCGTCAGTTACCGGCAGGCGCTGCACAAAGCGCCCCGCTCCGCCGCGCACCACCGTGTTTGGCGTCGCCTCATAGGTAAAGCCGAGCCGCGGCTGGATATCGCTGTACACCGTCCTCGAGTAATTCCGGCCGTAGCCGCGGAACAAGCGGTTGTACTGGCCGTTGAGGATATCGGCCGGCACGTGATTCTGCGCCGAAGTCGGGAAATGGCTGCCCGGAATCACCACGCCGTTCAGCGGGTCGCCGCCCGAGGTCAGCCCGGTTGCAGGGTCGACCGTGGGCGCGAGCGCGGGGTTCCACGAGCGCGGATCGAACACCGACTGGTTGCCCCAGGACGCGTAGAAAGGCGGGTTCACCGCATAGCGCACACCATACTCCAGCAGCAGCTTGGCGGTGGCGCGCCAGGAGTCCTGCGCGAACGCTTCATAACTGTTCGTGCGGAATAGCGTGTAACTCTTCTGCCCGATCTCGCCATAACTGTAGAACTGGCCGAGCGCCGCATTCGCGACCGCCGCGCCGCTGGTCGGCACTCCACCCTGGGCCCCGTCCTGGAACGCGAACTGGCCGTTCTGATTGTTCGTGGAACCCGGCGTGCTGTTCACCGAGATCTGGTCGAAGTCGTTCTCACCGTCGCGCTCCCAGGAGCCGCCGAACTTAATCGTGTGGTTGCCCAGCACCTTGGTCAGGTTATCGCCCACCCGGGTAATCACGCCGCCCGAGTGCGATGGATAGGGCTGCCCGTCGAGCGTCGTGAAATCGGCTATGTCAATGGTGGGTATCTTATTCGGCACCAGCTTCTGCGACGAGGGATAAATGAAAGGGTAATTGATTCCGTACTGCGAGCGGTCCAACAGCGCGTCCGAAGCATAGCTGATGGTGATGTGGTCAGCCGAAGCGGAGAACACAGCCTGGTTGATCAGCGTCGGGCTGATAGTCCAGGTGTAGTTCAAGACGCCTACCTCGTTCGGCCAGTGCCAAAGCTCGGGAGTGCGATCGAAGTTACCGGGAAATGGCGTGGTGTAGTCATAGTTATAATTCAGCACCGTAAAACGCAGGTGGTGCGCCTGGGCCGGCACATAGTCGAGCACCAGCGTATCCTTGCGCTGGTTCTCAGGGAAGGGCGCCGATGCTACCCAGTTATAACTGCTGCTGCCGGTCGCGTTCGGCGTTGGAAAGGCATTCAAAAGACCCAGGCCGTTTGGACTAAGCCGGCCCGCTGGAATGATATTGCCCGGGATAGCAGCGCCGGTCCGGGGGTCGACCAACTGCACCGGCTTGCTGGTAAAGATATTCGGACCGAGCAGCTCGCTGAAGTTACCCTGCCGCATCAATGTGGTCGGCACCTTGCCGGTGTTCGTCGCGTCCTGCCGGTAGCGCACATACTCCTGCCCGGCCAGGAAGAACAGCTTCTGCTTGGAAACATTGAAGAGTCCCGGGATATATCCGGGGCCATTCAGGTTCCAACCGAACTGGTTGTACCGGAACGGATTTGGATGTCCGCTGATCAATGGCTGGTTCGGCGTCTGATTGCGCAGCCAGGTGTTGGCGTTGAAAAAGGAGTTGCGCAGGTACTCATACGCCGCGCCGTGGAACTGGCTGGAGCCGCTCTTGGGCACCATGCGGATCTGTCCTGAGTCGGAACGGCCATACTCGGCCGGGTAATCGGTGCTCAGGATCTGCACCTGCGAGGTCGTATCGACGTCGGACACGCCAATGGAATACGTGTTGCCGCGGGTGCGCACCATGGGCGCGCCGTCAAGCGTCGTCAGCGTGTCCTGGACCCGTGCTCCGTCGATATGAAAGCTGTTGTCCGGCCCGAAGTTGAACGAGGAGATCGACGCGTTGCGCGACACGCCCGGCTCCAGTTGCGCCAGGTACTGCGGGTTGCGCCCGTTCAGCTGGATGCTCTTGACCTGCTCCCGCGTAACCAGCTGCCCCACGGAGGCGGACTCGGTTTGCAGCGCGTTGGTGTCGGCCTGCACCGTCACATTCGTGCTCGTCTGCCCGGTCTTGAGGGCTACGTCATATCTCGCCCCAATGTTTGGATCGACGTGCGTGCCCTGCTGCACGGCGCTTGAAAATCCCTGTGCCTCCACCCGCACCGTGTAATTGCCGGTAGGCAGGTTCGGGATCGTGTAGGAGCCGGACTGGCTGGTCGTTACGCTACGGTCCTGGTTTGTGCCCTCGTTATGCGCCGTAACTTTGGCATTGGGCACAACGGCGCCGCTCGCATCCGTCACTGTGCCTGACAGCGAGGAAGAGTCCGCCTGCGCATACGCTGCGGTTGGCGCGAATAAAAGAAATGGCGCCAGCGGCAATGCGGCAAGGGAGCGACGGCGGAACAGAAAAATAACCGGGGAGTTGAGGGCCTTGAACCGCCCGTGCAGCAGGACTGAGTGCGCGCCGTTTGTTCTTGAGAGACGATGCAAGGGGCTTCTCCGAAAATGGAATTGCGTCCGCGTCTCGGCTGGTCTGCTTACCCCCTGAACTGGGAGGAACGGAACCGCGAGAAACTGGATAGCGAGGAAACTGGACCGCTAGACTTTGGTAACGTTTCCAACAGCGGCAATTCTATGAACCACAATCCTCGGCTGTCAACATGGAAAGCTTTCCAGGCAAGCGTCTCTTTCGCACCTCCCCGCGCCCGAGACTGCCCCGACCTGGAGCGAAAGCACCTCGCGATGGAAAGCTTTGTGTAAGAATTGCTCCCAATGCGCGATCGAGCGCGCACCCATGGCCTACTTCGAGCAGATATGACGAAGCGCAGCTCCCATCCGACACTCGCCGATGTCGCACATGCGGCCGGTGTGGGCATCGCCACCGCGTCGCGCGCCGTCAATGGCGGCCCCAATGTCAGCGGCGAAACCCTCCGAAAGGTCCAGGCCGCCAGCCGCAAGCTCGGCTATCTGCCGAACCATGCCGCCCGCATCCTCAAAGGCGGGCGCACGAAAACCATCGGCCTGCTGGTGCCGAGCATCGCCGACTCGTTCTTCTCAAGGTGCGCCGAGGTCGCCGGTGAAGTCGCGAGCCAGCACGACTCGCTACTGATCGTAGCCGTCAGCAACAGCCGTCCGGATACGG
>CAXTSA010000078.1:0-10232 GCA_964246755.1 uncultured Acidobacteriaceae bacterium | reverse complement strand
GTCGATCGCTTCCTCATGCCTGCCCAGGATCTCGTAAAAGCGGGTCAGGTCATCGGCCACGCGGTCAATCCGGCTGTTGAGCAGCGCGTTGAATGATTCAATGCGCCCGTCCATACGATCGAGTCGCCCGTCCATACGATCGAGTCGCGCGTCCATGCGATCCAGCCGTGCATCGATCCCATCCATGCGCTTGTCCGACCGCCAGATGGAGACGAGTACCAGCAGGCTCGGGAACCCCGCCGAGATGAACAACTGCCAGTTCGACATGCGGCCTATTCTACACCTGCTTCAAATGTCAACTTCTCTGACCGGCCCATCCACCTTGGCACAAACCAGCCGCGCGAAACGCTTATGATGGATGGGACGGCACCAACCCCCAAACCGGAGAAAGATTCCTACCACCATGAGCGACACTCAAAGCGATCTCGACCTGCTATCGATCAACACACTGCGCTTCCTCGCAGTCGACGCCGTGGAAAAAGCCAACAGCGGCCACCCCGGCGCGCCGCTTGGCGACTCGCCGATTACCTACCTGCTGTTCCATAAGTACATGCGCCACAATCCCAAGCACTCCAAGTGGGCCAACCGCGACCGCTTCGTGCTCTCGAACGGTCATGCTTCGGCCATGCTGTACGGCGCGCTGCACCTCTCCGGCTACGATCTCTCGATCGAGGACTTGCAGCAGTTTCGCCAGTGGGGATCGAAGACCCCAGGCCACCCGGAGCTCCATGAAACCGACGGCGTTGAAGTGACGACCGGTCCACTGGGCCAGGGCTTCGCAATGGCGGTCGGCATGGCGATGGCTGAAAAGCATCTCTCGGCGGTCTACAACAAGCCCGATTACCCCATCGTCGACCACTACACCTACGGCATCTGCGGTGACGGCGACCTGATGGAGGGCATCTCGCACGAGGCGGCCTCGCTGGCCGGCACACTCGGCCTGGGCAAGCTGATCTTTCTCTATGACGACAACCTGATCTCGCTCGACGGTCCCACTGATTTGTCGTTTACCGAGGACGTGCAGGCCCGCTTCAAGGCCTACCACTGGCACGTGCAGACGGTGGCCGACGGCAACGACCTCGACGCGCTGCAGAAGGCGATTGACGAAGCGCGCTCGGTCACGGACAAGCCCTCGCTCATCGCCGTGCGCACCATCATCGGCTACGGCTCGCCCGCGGCCGGCACAAGCAAGGCCCACGGTGCGCCGCTGGGTGAAAAAAACACCAAGGAAACGAAGAAGACCCTGAACTGGCCCGAGGATAAAACCTTTTATGTGCCGGAAGAAGCCGCGAAGAAATGGGCGGAGATCATCCCCAAAGGCGCAAAGTACGAGAGCGAGTGGAACGACCTGTTCGCAAAGTACAAGAAGGAGTTCTCCGAGCTCGCCGAGCAGTATGAACGCTGTGAAGCCGGCAAGTTGAAGGAAGGCTGGGAGAAGACGCTGCCTTCCTACCCGGCGGACACGAAGCCGATGGCGACCCGCAGTGCGGGCGGCGCGATCATGAATGCTTTCGCCGACGCCGTCCCGGAGTTGTTCGGCGGCGCAGCCGACCTGACCGAGTCGACCAAGACCATCCTCAAGAAGTCCGGCAACTTCCACATCGACCCCTCGGGTCGCAACGTCTTCTTTGGCGTGCGCGAGTTTGCGATGCACGCCGCGGTCAACGGCATGGCCGCGCACGGCGGTCTCATCCCCTACGCGTCGACATTCTTCACCTTCTCGGACTACGCCAAGCCGGCCATTCGCCTTGCCGCGCTCATGCATATCCACTCCATCTACGTGTATACGCACGATTCGATTGGCCTCGGGGAGGACGGCCCGACGCACCAGCCTATCGACCAGCTCACTATGCTGCGCGCCGTGCCGCACCTGATCGACTTCCGCCCGGCGGATGCGAACGAAACCGCGGCCTGCTGGCGTTTGGCGCTCGAGCACCGGGAAGCCAGCTTCATGGCGCTCTCCCGACAGGATCTGCCCATCCTCGACCCTGCCAAGCTCGACATCTACGACGGTGTGAGCAAGGGCGCGTACGTGGTCGATAAGGGCAGCGACCAGCCCGACCTGCTCATGCTCTCGACCGGTGCCGAGGTGTGGCAGATCATCAAGGCCGCCGCCGAGCTGAAGAAGGAAGGCATCACGGCCCGCATCATCTCCATGCCAAGCTGGCAGTTGTTCGAGCGGCAGCCTGAAAGCTACAAGCTCGAAGTGTTGCCGAACCACGTACCCAAGCTCGCCGTCGAAGCAGGCGCGACGCTGGGCTGGTGGAAGTGGGTCGGACGCCACGGTGACGTGATCGGGCTCGACCGCTTCGGCGCCTCGGCCCCCGGTACGCTTGCGCTCGAAAAGCTCGGTTTCGGCGTCGACAACATCGTCAAGCGCGCGAAAGCGCTGCTCGCCGGCGCCGGCAAGGAAACCCCGGCGCTGGCCGGCGTCACCGAGCTGTAACCCGCAGCAAGCCCGGAACAGGCGTCCCATGCGGACGCCTGTTCTTTGCTCCACGTTCTGCAGTGTCGATCCAATCCACTGCATCCAATCACCCGAAGGTATTCCCGAGGGGCACACACGCGGATGAGCGAGTTCAGCACGGTTCTGTGGGATATCGGCGGGGTGCTGCTCACCAACGGCTGGGACCACAACGAGCGCAAGGTTGTCTTCGACAGCTTCCATCTTTCTGCCGAGGACCGCGAAGAGTTCGAACAGCGGCACGAAGTGGAAAACGATCCCTGGGAGAAGGGAACTATCGACTTTGAGCAGTACCTCGAACGTACGCTCTTCTTCAAGCCCCGCTCCTACACACTCGCGGCTGTCCGGCAGGCGATTGAAGACCAATCCAAGCTGATCCCCGACACGGCCTTGCCCATCCTTAAGGAGCTGCACGAAAAGGGTCGTGTGCGCATGGGCCAGTTGAACAATGAGTCGCGCGAGCTCAACGACGTGCGCCTTGAGCGCTTTGGCCTCAAGCAGTATCTTTCCATCTTTTTCTGCTCAGGCTACATCCGTCTGCGCAAGCCCGACCCGGCCATCTACCGCCTGGCGCAGGAAGTTCTGCAAACGCCGGCCGGCGCGATCGTTTTCATCGACGACCGGGAAAAGAATGCGGCGGAGGCGCGCAGCTTCGGCTTCCACGCCATCCAGTACACCGGCTCAGCCGCCCTGCGCGGTGAGCTCCAAACACTAGGGCTGCTGTAATGACACTCGAGCCTGCAAAGGAAACCATGAGCAATAGCGACACCGTAATGACTCCCGATCGCGTGAAGGACGCAACCGCAAATGCCGCAAACAGAGCGCCCGAACCGACCGTGGTCGTGATTTTCGGCGCCTCCGGCGATCTGACCAAGAAGAAGCTGCTGCCCGCGCTGTTTCACCTTGAAGAGAGCGGCCTGCTGCCCAAGGAGTTCGCGGTGGTTGGCGTTGCGCGTCGCGACCTGAGCGCGACGTTTGTCCCCGACATGAAGAAAGCCATCGTCGACTCCGGTGCGAAGGAGGACGATGCGAAGCTCGACGCGTTCATGGGCAAGGTCAGTTACTTCACGACCAACTTCGACGATTCAAACGGCTATGCGCGATTGAAAGACACACTCGCGAAAATCGACCAGGAAAAGGGAACTAAGGGCAATCGCCTGTTCTACCTCGCTGTCGCGCCTGAGTACTTCCAGGAGATCGTTGACAAGCTCGGCGAGCAGGGCATGGATACATCCGAAAACGGCGCGACCGTGCGCGTCGTCATCGAGAAGCCCTTCGGCCACGACCTGCAATCGGCAACCGCGCTGAACGACGGCGTAGCGAAGGTATTCAAGGAAGACCAGATTTTCCGCATCGATCACTATCTCGGTAAGGAGACAGTTCAGAACATCCTTGTCTTCCGCTTCGCCAATGCGCTGTTTGAGCCGCTGTGGAATGCGCAGTACATCGAGAATATCCAGATCACGGCCGCCGAGTCGATCGGCATCGAGGGCCGCGGCCCTTTCTATGAAAAGGCCGGCGCTTCGCGCGACATCCTGCAAAACCACATGATGGAAATGCTCTCCTTCGTCACGATGGAGCCACCCGCGAAGTTTGAAGCCAAGGGCATCCTCGACGAAAAGCTCAAGGTCTTCCAAGCCATTCAGCCGCTGACCGAAGACACGGCCGTTCGCGGCCAGTACGGCAAGGGAGAAGTAAGCGACGGCAAGGGCGGGCAGCAGGAAGCCAAGCCCTACCGCGAGGAAGACCGCGTCGATTCCAATTCGATGACCGAGACCTTCGCCGCCGTCAAGCTCTCGATCGACACCCCCCGTTGGAAGGGTGTACCGTTCTACCTGCGCGCCGGCAAGCGACTAGCCAAACGCGTCACCGAGGTTGTTGTCGAGTTCAAGCAGCCGGAAAAGCAGATCTTCGACGGAGCGAAAGACGGCCCATGTCAGGGCATTCCCACCAACCTGATCCGCATCCGCATCCAGCCCGACGAAGGGATCACCTTCGTCTTCGGCAACAAGCTGCCCACCCCGGATACCACTATCTGCCCGGTGCAGGCGACATTCAAATACAACGATGCCTTTGGCAAATACACCGCCAACGGCTATGAGCGGCTTCTGCTCGACGCCATGCTCGGGGATGCGACCCTGTTTTCGCATCGCGAGGCGGTTGAAGTCGCCTGGGCGCTCTACACGCCGCTACTCGAAAGCTGGGCGAAGAACCCGCCGAAGGACTTTCCCAATTACGCAAGCGGCACCTGGGGCCCGAAGAGCTCCGACGAGCTCCTGAGCAGGGAGAACCACACCTGGCACGCGGTCTAAAAGAAAAGGAAACATCGATGGCAAAACATCTGAAAGTCACGTACCGCGTCTACGCAAACCCCGACGCGCTGGCCCGCGCAGCCGCCCAGCACTTTGCTGAGCGCGTCCATCAGGCTCTGGAAAAACGAGGCCGCGCGAGGGTCGCGATCTCCGGCGGGTCCACTCCAAAAGAAACGTTCGCGCTGCTCGCCGACCCGAACGAGTTCTACGGCAAAGATCTGCCATGGGACAAGGTCGAGCTGTTCTGGGTAGATGAGCGCACCGTCGGTCCCGACGACCCGGATTCGAACTATCGCATGACCCGTGAGCAGCTCCTCTCCAAAGTCGCACTGAGGCCCGAACACATCCATCGCATCGAGGGCGAGCTCGACCCCGAAGAGGCCGCCTCGAAATATGAGTCTGCTATCCGACAGGCGTTCCGGCTCGAAGACGCAGAGCTCCCGCGCTTCGACGTCGTTTGGCTCGGCATGGGCGATGACGGCCATACTGCCTCGCTTTTCCCCCATACAGAAGGCGTCCACGAACTTGGCCGCATCGCCTTTGCCAACCACGTCCCGCAGAAAAACACCTGGCGCATCACGCTCTCGGCGCCAGTCATCAACGAGGCGCTCGAAGTCGTCTTCCTGATCGGCGGCCAGGATAAGGCCGCGCCTTTAGAGCGCGTCCTCTACGGCGAGCCGGATCCGGACGAAACTCCGGCGCAGCTCATCCTGCCCAAAAACGGTTCGCTGCTCCTGCTGCTCGATGAGAAGGCAGCCACCAAGCTGCCCAAACCCGGCCTGGATGGAGCCGGCCACCTGGAGCTCGCGCGATGATCCTGGCCGGCGATGTAGGCGGTACGAAAGTGGTTTTGGCCCTCTATGACTTCCAGAACGGGCAGCTGCAGCACGTCGCCGAAGAGCGTTTCCCGGCGCGCGACTATTCCGGTCTTGAAGCGGTCGTGCAGGCGTTTTCCGCAAAACACAACCGCCCGGAGATCACCTCGGCCTGCTTCGGCGTGCCCGGCCCCGTGCGCAACGGCCGTCTCAAGCTCACCAACTTGCCCTGGCTGCTCGACGCCCGCGAGCTCGCCCGCAGCCTCGATATCGACCATGTTTTCCTCATCAATGATCTCGAAGCCAACGGCTACGGCATCCCAGAGTTGACCCGCGATCAGGTCTATACGCTCAGCCCCGGCGACCCCAGCACGGTCGGCAATCGCGGCCTTGTCTCCGCCGGCACCGGCCTGGGCGAGGCGCTGCTGATGTGGAACGGCAAGCAGCACATCCCGGTCGCCTCCGAGGGCGGCCACTGCGACTTCGCCCCGCGCAACGAGATGGAGATCGACCTCCTGCGCTATCTGCAGAAAATGCTCGGCGGCCGCGTCTCCTACGAGCGAGTGATCGCCGGCATCGGCCTCAAAAACGTCTACGCGTTTCTCCGTGATGAAAAGCACTTCGCCGAGTCGCCGGAGTTAAAGCAGCGCATGGAAACCGAAGATCCAAATGCAGTTATCGGCGAGCTGGGCGAGAGCGGCAAGGATGAGCTCTGCGCCCGCGCCCTCGACATCTTCGTCTCGGTCTACGGCGCCGAGGCCGGCAATCTCGCGCTCAAGGTGCTCGCGACCGGCGGCATGTTCATCGGCGGCGGCATCGCCCCCAAGATCCTTGCCAAGATGCGCGACGGCACCTTCATGCACGCCTTTACCGACAAGGGCCGCCTCAGCGACCTGCTCGTCCACACCCCGGTGCACATCATCCTTGAGAGCCGCGCCGCGCTGATGGGCGCTGCCGCCTATGCGGAAGCGCGCGCAGCCGAAATCAGCGGCCAGTCGGTCCGCATGGCTTCCAACCGGCTCGGCTGAACCACCCTGGCCCCCAAACCCGGAACTGAAAAAACCAATAACCTAAGAACCAGCAAATCCAGACGAGGACACATCGACTTGTTCAGGCATCTCCGCGCTCCCTCCCTCTTATTGCTCGCCCTCGCCATACCCCAGCTTGCGCTGGCGCACGCCGTGCTCGTCGCTTCCACGCCCAAGCTCAACGGAGTAGTGCACGGCAGCCAACTGCACATCGATCTCAAGTTCAATTCGCGTATCGATGGCCCACGCTGTACCTTGTCGCTCGTTCCGCCGGGCGCCCCTGCGCGCAGCTTGAAAATCGCCGCGCAAACCTCACCGGATGAGCTCGCCTCCGACGCAGCCGACCTGCACAAAGGCGCTTACACCCTGCGCTGGCAGGCCCTCGCCAGCGACGGCCACATCACACGCGGTGAAATCCCGTTTCGGGTCGAGTAGCGCATCCGCTGAGTCCCAGCGGCAATCCGGTACTCTAAAAGGCAGTGATTTGGCTGCTGAAAGATTTTGATCTCCTGAGTGTGCTGCTTCGCGCGGCTTCGCTTTCCCTTGAAGCCTGCACACTCGGCGGTCTGCTCTTCCTCCTCATCGCCGCCCTCCCCGCTGGTTCTCGCCCCGAATCCCTCCAGCACACACGCCGCCTCGCAAGCCGCTTCGCCCTCGTGCTGGCCATCGTGCAGGCCGCCTCCGTGGCACTCTCGGTTGCGATCCTCATGGGCGACTCCGGCTTCGCATTCCCATCCCTCTGGTCTGCCAATTTCTTCGTGGCCGGCACTGTGGAGATTGCCGGCTCCCTCCTGCTTCTCCTCATCCTGCAATCGCGGGCAAGCGCCTACGCGGCTGCTGTCCCGGCGCTTCTCGTCCTGGGCGCCTCGGTCGCGCAGAGCCACGGCGCCTCGCGCATGGACCACCGCGGGCTGCTGATGGTCTTTACCGCACTGCACCATCTGGGCACCGCGGGCTGGGTCGGCGCCATGCTCTTTCTCGTGCTTGCCCTGCGAGCCACCCGCACCCCCGCCGAGGCGCAAACGCTGGCGCGCCGCTACTCCGCCATGGCGTTGGTCAGCGTGCCCCTGCTGGTTCTCGCCGGCGTGGGCATGGGGTGGTTCTACGTCGGGTCGTTGGCCGGGCTGTACGGCACTACCTACGGGGTCATGGTGCTGGCCAAAACCTACCTGCTGTTCGCGATGCTGCTGCTCGGCGCCGGCAACTACCGGCTGCTTCGCCCGAAACAGGTGCTCGGGCATGCGCTTCCGTCGGTCAGCGGAGGCTCCCAGGCAGCCCAGCCGCAGCCCTTTCTCCTCCGCCTGCGCCGGTTTTCCGAGGCGGAGATCGGCCTGGGCTTTACCGCGATCCTCGCCGCGGCGTCGCTCACCTCGCAGCCGCCCGCCGTCGATCTCCAGCAGGACCGCCTCTCCATGCACGAGATCGTCGAGCGCATGCGATGGGAGCCGCCTCGCCTCACCAGCCCGCCCGTCTCCCAGCTCGACGACCCCGGAAACCTGCGGGAAGCGCTCGAGTCCTCGCAGTACAGCGCCGGGGCGCCGAGCGATGCCGTGGGACGCGCCTGGTCAGAGTACAACCACCACTGGGCCGGGCTTATCGTGCTGGCCTGCGCCCTGCTGGCCTTCGCCTCGCGCACGCTCCCCATCGGCCGCCTGCGTTCGCTTGCCCTCAACTGGCCGCTCCTGTTCATCGGTCTTGCCGTGTTCATCGTGCTGCGCGCCGACCCGGGCAGCTGGCCGCTTGGCACCCAGTCGTTCTGGGGCAGCTTCGCGTTTCCGGACGTTCTCGAGCATCGTGTCTACGCCCTGCTCATCACCTGCTTCGCGATCTTCGAGTGGGCGGTGGCTACTGGCCGCTGGCGCTCACCTCGCGCGGCTTACGTATTCCCCCTGCTGTGCGCCGCCGGCGGCGCCGCGCTGCTCACGCACTCGCATGGCTTGAGCAACGTGAAAGACGAAATGCTTGCCGAGCTCGCCCACACGCCCATCGCGGTGCTCGGCGCCACCGCCGGCTCCGCCCGCTGGCTGCAGCTCCGACTGCCCGGCACTCGCGCGGCCCGCACCGCCGGCCTCCTCTGGCCCGTATGCCTCGCGCTCTCCGGGCTTTTCCTGCTCGATTACCGCGAATCCTGATATTTTCTTGGGTATGGGTCGGTCGAGAATGCGTCGATTCAGTTCCTCCGCCCAATGAGTTACGGAGATCACATGCCAAACCTGGAGAAAGCTGAATCGGTTGTTGGAGGACTGCGCCAAGTCATTCAAGATCTGGTGGCGCCGGAACTGCGCGAATTGAAGGCGGAGATTCGCGCAATCAATAGTCGCCTGGATGGCATGGACGGCCGCCTGGACCGGGTGGACGGCCGTCTGGACCGCCTGGAAAACACCGTGGTAGCCGGTTTTGAAAAATTGAGCCGCCAGCTCGACACGTACAACGACGTGCAAGTGCTCAAAGAACGCATGGCTCGAGTCGAAGGCGAGCGCAGCAGGCAAGGCGCAGCCTAGGCTCTTAAACCCTCAGCTTACCCGTCGTCCTTGAATAGGTGTCCTCTTGAGCTGCAGCGCTTGTCCCGGCAGCGAAAAGACCTGCTTTCCTCCAACTCGCGGCTGAATGCGTCGCCAGTTGAACGAGGCGCTTCAGATTTATTCCACTAGGCTTCAATCTCGAAAGGCTCGCATGCTCATCTCCCTTCGCCCTTCGCTCCTTCTGCCTGCCCTTGCCCTGCTCGCATTCGCCGCCCACGCTCAGCGTCTGCCCACCACGGCCACCCCACAGCACTACACGCTCGCGCTCACGCCGGACCTGTCGGCCGCCACCTTCACCGGCGACGAGAGCATTGACGTACTGCTCGCCGCGCCCTCCAACACCGTCACCCTCAACGCCGCCGAGATTACTTTCCAGCAAGTCACGGCCGGGGATGAGACCGCGCAGGTGAGCGAGGATAAGGCGAAAGAGCAGGCGACTTTTACCTTTCCCAAGCCGCTGCCGGCCGGGCCTGCGACGCTGCACATCCGCTACTCCGGTATCCTCAACGGCCAGCTCCGCGGCTTCTACCTGTCCAAGACCGCCAAGCGCAACTACGCCGTCACCCAGTTCGAGCCGACCGATGCGCGCCGCGCCTTCCCCTCCTTCGACGAGCCGGCCTACAAAGCGACCTACGACGTGAGCCTCACCGTCGACAAAAACGACACCGCTATTTCGAACACCAACATCGTCTCCGACAAGCCGGCCGAAGCCGGCAAACACACGCTGCACTTCGCAACGACGCCGAAGATGTCCACCTACCTCGTCGCGTTCCTGGTCGGCGATTTCGTCTGCACCAAAGGCGAAAGTGACGGCGTGCCGATCCGCGCCTGCTCTACGCCCGACAAGCTCTCGCTCACGCCCTATGCCGTGCAGGCGGCGGAGTTCGTGCTCCACTACTACGACACCTACTTCGGCATCAAGTACCCGATGCCCAAGCTCGACATGATCGCGATCCCCGACTTTGAGGCTGGCGCCATGGAGAACTTCGGTGCCATCACCTACCGCGAAACTGACTTCCTGGTTGACGAAAAGCACTCCTCGATCGACGCCAAACAGCGCGTCGCCCAGGTCGTCGCGCACGAGATGGCCC
>CAXTSA010000077.1:0-10303 GCA_964246755.1 uncultured Acidobacteriaceae bacterium | reverse complement strand
CATACAGGGGAAATCGCCAGCAAGCTCGCTGCCAACACCGCGGAACAACGCCCAATCCCAGTCACGATCGATTCTTACCTCCCTGCGGTTCTGTGACCCCATCCTAGACGGGACCCGACCACGCACACAGCGATTTCTTCAGGCCGGCGCCGTTCCCATTCTGGGATAAGTGCTCACTTCCGTAACAACGCCCGGCGAAAGAAGGCGGGACAAGCGGCACAGCTTGCCCTACCGTAGTGCCATGTACCGCTCCATGCTCTCTCTCAAGCGATGGGTTCCGACTTTGTTTCTGCTGCTGCTTTTACTTGCGTCAAGCGCGGTTTGCGCCTTCGGAAGTAAAGATAAGGACGCCGACCCCAAGAAGCCGAAGCCGGCAAAGCCCCCGCGGGTGCATTCCGTTGTGCTGGGAGCGGCAAAACGAGTGCCCTACTCGAAGGAAGGCGACCCGGCCGGCGCGCTCCCAGGCGAGACGGAGCTCAAGGTCAGGCCGTTGGCCGTCGACGGTCGCGTCAAGGAGTGGACGACGGGTGAATCCCACGACGTGACGGATCGCTCCTTCGCGGTGCGCCGCGCCTTGCGCATCAACGACGCCCTGCCCACTGACAAGACGGAGCACTGGGTTTGGCAGCGAGGACCGTGGCTGCTGGTCGACCGTACTGCCGGCCACACCGTTCCGCTCAAGCTGCCGGACTACGATCCCTCGGTGTCGGACGTGAGCTGGTTCCGCGACTACGCTGCCTACTGCGGCTTGACCTCGACGGGCAAGCAGCTCTATGCCGTGGTCGCCCAGGTCGCGGCGCGCAAACCGCTGGTGGCCAAAAAGCTCGCGCCCTGGGATAGCGCCGCGCCGCGCACGGCCGCCGCCTGCGCACCGGCTACCTGGCAGCGCGAGCCGCTGCGCATTACCTTCCAGGCGGCCGGGGCAGCGCCCTCTTCCTTCGACCTGGTCGGCTCTTCCGCCGTGCTGGTGGAAGAGGGCGACGTCGAGGAAGCGCCGGCAGCGGCGGACAAGTCGCCCTAGCGAACGACGAGCGCTACCATAGGGCTATGGAAGCGATGAAGCTGCTGCTGGACGATGCCGAAAAGGCGCACGGCCACTTATGCGCTGGGCAGATCCTTGGTGTGCGTATGGCAATGCTCGGGTGCGCGCGGCTCGGCATTGACGAGCCGCGTGGCAAGGATCGCAAGCGGCTCGTGACGTTTGTCGAAATCGATCGTTGCGCCACCGACGCCATCGGCGTCGTTACGGGCTGCCGGCTCGGCAAGCGCGCGCTGAAGATCCGCGACTGGGGCAAAATGGCGGCGACGTTTATCGACCTGGCCGACGGACGCGCACTGCGCGTCGCTGCCACGGAGAACTCCAAGGCGCGAGCGCGCGAACTGTATCCGGAGATCGAGAACCGGAATCAGCAGCAGATGCGCGCCTACCGCGAGATGCCCGACGAAGAACTGTTCACAGAGGAATGGGTACGCGTCCGGCTGGATGCGAAGGAGTTTCCCGGCTACAAGGGTGAGCGGATTGCCTGCGCGAAGTGCGGCGAAGGCATTTCCTACGAGCGCTGGGTCTTGCGGGATGGACAGAAGCTTTGCCACGGCTGCGCGGAACCGGCGGCGCGCTACTACCAACCGTTGGACTCCGAAATCGTCAGGCCCGGGCTGGACGCCGAAGCTGTCGTAGCGCCTCGTTGCGAATGCCCTTAAGGCAAGCTCACAAGGTCAGGCCTCACACACCAGACAGCGACAGACCAGCCTGCTTACGCCCGACTGGAAAGTGTCGTGCTGCCGGCCCGCGTACGACCGACCAGCACCGGCAAGCCGAATACGGCGCCCACAACCAGCGACGTGGAGAGCAGGTCGTTGCGGTAGAACGGCAGCGCCATCGCGTAGCAAGCCTGCAGACCGGCAACCGTGTGCGGATACCACGACCCCGGCGAGGCCCAAACGGCATAGTTGCTTACCGCGAAAAATGAACCGGACGAGAGAAACGCGGCGCCGGCCACACGCGCAAAACCGGGCCTCCCACGCAGCAGCAGATATCCCAACAGAATAACCAGCGCGTACCATGCCCAGGTCAGCAGGTAGGCGTTGACGTGAAACGCATAACCGTAGGCCACACGGGTTAGGTACCAGTCACCTAACGCAAGCAGCGCGACCGGGAGCACGGCGCTACGCAGTGGCTGTCGAGCGCCCCAGACCAGTAACGCCCCTCCAACGGCTGTGAAGTTCCACCATGGATGCGGCAGCACATGGCTGGCAAGCGCGGCAATCAGCAAGAAAACTGGAAGCAAACGATCCTCCCGCTTCGCAGAGATGCGAGCGCTCCCCTATTGTCGCATCTCGCCAGGCGCGTCAGGACCATACGTCAGGAATGAGCTCCGGAGTGCACTTGCGGAGTCACGGAGGGCGCGGTGATGGCGACATTCTGAGCTTCCTCGTCGCTGCGACGCATGCGCCGAGCGAAAATTCGCAATGTAGCCGCGACCGGCACCGCGATCAGGGCCCCCACTACGCCCGCGATCTCGCCGCCGGCAAGCACAGCGAAGATCTGCAGCAGCGGATTAATTTCGAGTGACTTGCCCATGATTCGCGGCGCGCTCACGTAATCCTGCAGCAACCGCCACACGCCAAGGAAGACCACCAGCCATAGAGCGTGGGAATACCCGGCCAGAATCGCAATCACCACGATCGAAACCGCGGCAAGCGCCGGCCCCACAACGGGGATGAACTCAAGAAAAGCGGCAATCGGGCTCAGGATTACCGAGTACGGCACGCGCATCAGGCTGAGAACAATCGTAAAGGCGATCAACGTGAGACCGGCGAGCGTAATCTGCGCCCGAATATAACTGCCCAGCATGACGTTGATATCGTTCAGCAGCCCGCGGATCATCCCCTGTTCGCCCGTGGACCGGCCAAGCTTCACTGCCCCTTCCGCAATTTCAAAGCCCTGCCGCAGAAAAAACAGGCTCAGGATCGGAATCAGAATGAGCCACCAGATATGCTTTACCGGTTCGGCAATCTTGCTGCCGATAATTCGGCCATACCCAAGTATGTCAGTGCGGTGACTGACGAGAAAGCCCTGGGTCTGCCCCACAACGGCAGGCTTGAGGTGGTGGGCTTCGCCGAACTGCCGGATCAGTTCACCCGAACCGAGCCGGTCCAGCAGCGACGGCAGGCTCGTAGTCAGCTGCTTGCTCTCCTCGCCGATACTTGGCCCCGCGATAAAACCTACCGCAACGAGGACGCCGATCAGAACTGCGTACACAAGGAGGATAGCCTTGCCGCGGCCCCGCAGCGGGCGTTCCAGCTTGTTCACCAGGGGAGATAGAAAATAGGCGAAAAGTATCGCGAATAGAAAGAGCGTCAGGGTTTCACGGGCAGCCCGAAAGAAAGCCAACACGACGACAAAAATCAGGATTGTCGTGAGGATGCGCCCTGTTTGCGGATCCCAGAGCTGATCCAGGAAAGTCTTGCTGCCTTGCCGCGAATTGGAGTCTTGCATAATGCGCGGGCCTCTATCAATCGGAAGAGAGAGCGGCCCTTGAGCCGCCCTTCATCAATGCACCGGAACAAAGGAATTAGCGGTTCAGGTCAGAGACCGCATCGCTTACCGCATGAGCTGCCTGCCCGGCGGTATCCTTCACATGGCCTACAGCTTCATCGACAACGCCTTCTCCCTTGGTCCGGTCATCGCCCGTGATGTCTCCGAATCCCTGCTTCAGCTTGCCGCCAAGCACGCCGCCAGTTCCCTTCATGCGGTTCTTGCTGCCCCAGCCGCTCAAACGATCGCCGAACTCATCGACATCATCGGCGCCTGCCAGCCCCGCACCCTGTGAACCGTTCAACAACACATACGCAGCGACACCAAGACAGGTCGCACCCAGAATCCACATAAACTTGTTCATTTCGTCACACTCCGTTTCCGTAGGGATGCGATGGCTGCGCACGAAGATGGCCGCGCTCGGAAACTAGCAGCTCCCGCAACCATCAATATGGCTGGCCTTTGCCGCGTTGGCGGCGTCCGTTCATCCACTGCCCCAGAATCACGCCCCGTGCATCCACGACTACCCATCCACTGAGCACGGCGTTCCCATCGCCCTCCTGAGCAAGTGGACCTAACGCTGTGGGAGCGAAGCGAAGATCGCGAAACAGCACGGTGTGCGCACCCGCCGCCAAGGGTTCCCCATCGCCCGGCGGCTGGACCGCGCCCACGTCTTCGGTTACCGGCCAGCTGGACCAGTCGCCGTACACGCGTCCCAGGTAGGTGTCCTTTGCCGCGGCTACGGCAGCGGTGACCGGCGGCTTGGCCGTCACCTCGCCTTCGTCGACCTCGTCATGCAAGGTATGGACTGTTGCCGACTCGTAGCTGTTTTGTGTTTCGCCCAGCACGTGCCAGGTAAAAGGATCCACCATCACGGGCTCGGCAGCCAGGCGGAGCAGCGGCTCGCGTGAGTGGCCCGCCAGGGCGCCTCCGGACTGCTCGGCCACGTGGATCGCATGCGCGTGTTCGGCCCCCCGCACGGTATACAGCAGCGCCGCACATACCAGCGCCGCAATGGCCCAGCTTCGGCCGCGCAGCTCACCCGGGCGTCGGCGGCGCATCTCGCCCTCCACCAGCCCCAGCAGCGTCGGCATCGCAAGCCCGAGCATGAGCGCGGCAAACAGCACCGGCTCGAAGATAAACACGGTGCTCCACGCATACCAGTGCGCGTCGAACGGGAAAAACGGCCGCAGCCCGTAGTTGTTCGTGTAGTCGAGAAAGAGATGGCTGAAGTCGGCCAGCATCGCCAGGAGCCAGACCCAGCCCCATTGAACCGGCTGTAACGGTGGCTTCCTTCCGAGTTTCGAGCGGATCGCCGCAATGCCCCAAACGACGCCCGTGACCGCCAGCGCCATGAAAGGCGCGCCCACCAGCGTGTGGGTGATGCCACGATGGTGGCAGAAGCCGAACACCGGCCCACCAAAGCCGGCGAGTGTATCGATGTCGGGGGCTTCGGCCGCGAGCGTCATCGCCAGGGTGGCATAAGCGGTCTTACGATTGAATCCTGCGCGCCCGAGACAGGCGCCCGTCAGCAAGTGGGTAACCGGTTCCATGTGCTCTCAAGCATGCACCGGGCTGCCTCGATCGCGCCAGCCTTCGCAGGATTGAGGGGGCCTTACTATGTGTGAGGAGAAAGCGCCGATGCCGAAGCACAGCCCACCGCCGTCCCCCGGAGACGCCCAACAACGCCTGCACGCGTTGCGCGCCCAACTGCGCCACCACGAGTACCGGTACTACGTGCTGGATGCGCCGGAGATTGATGATCTCCAGTACGACGCGCTAATGCGTGAATTGCAGGCAGTGGAGGCTGCGCGTCCGGAGTGGATCACCCCCGACTCCCCCACGCAGCGCGTGGGTGGCAAGGCCGCGGATGGGTTCAGCAAGGTCGCGCACTCCCGGCCCATGCTGTCGCTCGACAACGTGAATTCGGAAGCGGAGCTGTGGGAGTGGGACCGGAGGGTGCGCGAGCTCGCCGGCGCCAACGCCGACATCAGCTATGTGTGCGAGTACAAGCTCGATGGGCTATCGATGGCGCTGCACTACGGCGCAGGCGAGGGGAGCACAGGAAAGAGCGAGGGGGTAACCGGCCAGAAAACAACGGGTGCCCCACGTCTCGCTTCTGAGACGTGGGATCCGGAGACCCGCCTGCTGCGCGGACTCACGCGCGGCGACGGCTCGGTCGGGGAGGACGTAACCGGCAATGTGCGCACCATCCGCTCCGTGCCGCTCGTCATCTCGCCCGAGCGCCTGCACGAGGCCGGCTTGCCCGCACAGTTTGAGGTACGCGGCGAGGTGGTGATGCCCCTTTCCGGATTCCTCAAAATGAACGAGGAGCGCGAGTCGCTCGGCCAGGCTCCGGCCGCCAATCCGCGCAATGCGGCCGCCGGCACAATTCGTACGCTCGAGCCGAACATCGTCTCGCAGCGGCGGCTGGACTTCTACGCCTACTTCGCGTTGACGCCTAATGGCGAGCCGCTGTTCGGGGAGCAGGGCCACGCGCTCGATGCGCTCACGGCCGCGGGTTTTCGCGTCAACCCGCACCGCGAAGCGATTCGCGATACGGCGGCGAGCACGGGACTCGACAAGCTGCTGGCGTTTATCGCGACGGCCGAAGCCAACCGCAGCAGTCTCGGGTACGAGATCGACGGCGTGGTCATCAAGCTCAACTCCACCGCCCTGCAACGGCGCCTCGGATACACGGGCAAGGCCCCGCGCTGGGCCGTGGCCTACAAGTTCGCGTCGCGGTTCGCGATTACGCAGGTGGAAGAGGTGAAAGTGCAAGTCGGTCGTACGGGCAAGCTGACGCCTGTCGCGGTACTCGCGCCGGTTTCGATCGGCGGCATTACCGTCACGCGTGCGACCCTGCACAACGCCGACGAGATCGAACGGCTTGGCCTGCTCATCGGCGACTTTGTGCGCGTGGAGCGCGGCGGCGATGTTATCCCCAAAGTCGTCGGCGTGGTGGACGATCAAGACCACCCGCGTGGCACACGTCCGTTCGAATTTCCCGCGCACTGCCCCGTCTGCGGCGCGGAGATCAAGCGGAGTGAAGGCGAGGCCGACCACCGCTGCGTGAACGCGACCTGCCCGGCGCGCGTCGCGGGTTCGCTGCTCCACTTCGCCTCGCGCGGCGTGATGAACATCGAAGGCCTGGGCGAGGCGGTTGTCGCGCAACTGCTCGAGCGCGGTCTCGTGCACTCGGTCGCCGACATCTACGCGCTGACGGAAGAGCAGCTGCTCTCGCTTGAACGCATCGGCAAAAAAACCGCCGACGCACTGCTGGCCGAGATTGCGAAATCGCGCACCGCGCCGCTCGCCCGCGTGCTTTTCGGCCTGGGCATCCGCTTCGTGGGCGAGCGCACGGCGGAGCTGCTGGCCGAGGAGTTCGGGTCGATGGACGCTTTGGTGGATTCGTCACAGGAAGAGCTGGAGCGCGTGAACGAGGTAGGCCCACGCGTGTCGGAGAGCATCCGCGAGTTCTTCTCGGAGGAGTCAAACCGCAAGCTCGTCGAAGACCTGCGCGCCGCCGGCCTGCAGTTCACCGCCATCAAGCGCGAGCGAACCGAACAACTCGCCGGGCTGATGTTCGTCCTGACCGGAACGCTGCCGACGCTCCCGCGCGAGCAGGCGAAAGAGCGCATCGAGTCCGCCGGCGGCAAAGTATCGGGCACGGTGAGCAAAAAAACGAACTACGTCGTCGCAGGCGAGGAAGCCGGCTCGAAACTCGAGAAGGCCCAGCAGCTTGGCGTTCCCGTCCTTGATGAACCCGCCCTGCTCGCCCTCGCCGGGGGTAAAGTTCTGTCAGGATCAGATGGAGGCGAAAGTGGGACTTGACCTCGCACAGCAACGCCAGCAGGCCCACGCTCTGCTCGACACCCTGCAGGCGAGAAACTATCTGCTGTGCACTGCCTGCTTGAGGTTTGGCGGAGCCGCCTGACAGTTATCTCGCTTCCGTTTCTTTCGAGGACCGAGGAGCTCACGCCGGAGATAATCGCTGCGCTCCATGGCTTTCCGTCAAGAAAAGCCATGTGCAACAAAGCTCAGACCTCGCCACTTACAGGGAAGCGGCTCTATTGCATGTCGCCGTTGAGAGAGTGAAAGCACTCGACAGGACATGCTTCTGAAACGTAGTAGGCGTCGTGTCGGCCCCAGCACTCTGCTTCCAGCTCAGGGCCGCCCTGCGGACGGTAGCCGTGGGATGTAATCATCAGGTGAGAGCCGGGACCGGGGAGAACCGCTGCACCCCACCCACCTCCTAAGCTGTTTCCGGGATTGTTCGCGTTCGTCGAATGCACAAGGTTCCGGGCCCTACCCGGACCCAACTCCACCAACCATACAGGGCAGTTTCCGTGACTGCCGCAGATCAGTGGAACGTCCCACCAGATAAGCGCGCTGTTTCCCTCTAGCTTATGCATGTGAAGAGGGCCGAGTGCGTTGAGATCGCAATTTACCTGAGATTTGTAGCAGGCGTCGGTAACAAATGCCTCCTGCAAAATATCCCGATCCAAAGCGGCATGCACTGCTTGCTGCGTTGGGGCAGGCGCACTGGTCAACAGAGGATCGCCGGTCAGGTAGTGCACTGCGGAGCCACATGCGGCATGAGTCTCAACCTGTTGACCGGAAGTTATGGAGCTTATCCCAAGCGCTACGCAAGAGAGCATTGATAGCAATCTGTGCCCCCACATACACACTCCCACTTATCTCGACAACGATGCATCCACTTAATTACTACCGAGGCGCGAAATACCCTGTCCGCGAGCGCACCTGATACCTCCTGTCCAGACAAAACAGATAGATCGTCCGGAACGCCCCGTTTGCCGAGAAATCCGCGGGCTTGTAACTGAGTGCGTACTGCGACCTTAGCTCCTGCTGTATTTGCGCGAAGCTGTTCGGCATATCTTCGATCTTGTTCGGGAAAAACGCCCGCCCGCCGGTGGCGTCGGCAATCTTCTGGAGCGTGTCGTCGCCGCGGTCGCGGCTGGGGCTCACGTTCGTGCTGATGGCATACACGCTCGTTTCTGCCCGCTGGCACTCCTTGATCGCGTCTTCCACATAGGAGTGGCTTTGGTTGTCGTCTCCGTCCGAGATCACGACGACCGCCTTACGCGCGGGCTCGTGGTGCTCGGTCGCGTCCAGCATCTTGTCGTGGCAGCCGGTGTAGAGCGCGTCGAACAGCGCGGTGCCGCCGCCGGAGTGTAGCCCGTTGATGCCGGTCGTGAGCGAATCGAGGTTGTTGGTCCAGTCCTGTTTGAAGTCCGGCGTCAGGTCGAAGCCCTCCACAAACGCCTTGTCGCTCTTGGGCCGCAGAATCTGCAGCAGAAACTCGGTCGCGGCCTGCTGCTCGAAGGCGAAGCGCTGCCGGATGGAGGTGCTGGTATCGACAACCATGCCGACGCGCAGCGGCAGGTTCGTGTCCTGCTCGAAGCGGTAGACCTGCGCGGGTGCCTTGCCGTCGTCAAGCAGCGCGAAGTCGCTCTGCTTCAGGTTGTCGATGAAGTGGCCATGCCGGTCGGCGACCGTAAAGGTGAGGTACACCTCATTGACCTGCGTCGTGATCGTGAAGGAAGGCTGCTGCTGGTTTCCATTCGCAGCAGCGGCCCCCTGTGCTGCACCGGGCTGCGCGGGCGTCGCTGGGGCCTGCGCTGGAGGCGGCGGCTGCGTGGCGGCCGGTGCTGCCTGCCCGTAGCTCGGAGGTGCGGTGGATACCAGGACAGCAAAGGCAAGGGAGGCAAGCAGGTTCAGGGGCTTCATCGGCGTGATTTCGATTTTACATTTCACGCCGCGGTTTCCGTTCTCGCCAGCGGTCCCGCGGGCAGTTCGGCGCCACACTCTCGCTCGGAGACCTGGACGCGGCGCAGGGTGGCTCAGAGCCCGCAGTCTCAAAGGCGAGTTATTCACTCTTGTCCGTTGTAGCTTTTTCTGACTCCCCCATCTCCAGCGCGGCGAGAAAGCCCATCAACTCCACTGGCAGCGGCGCTTTGAAGGTGAGCGGCTCCCCGGTGCGCGGATGAGCAAGCTCGAGCTCGGCCGCATGAAGGAAGTTACGCCCCAGTGACACAGTTTCGAGCGCGCGCCGACGGCTCTTCTTCATCACGCGCTGCTCGGCTTCAGCGCGGATCTCGTGCGGCGCGCCGTAGAGCGTATCGCCGACGACCGGGTGCCCCAGCGAGCTCAGGTGCACGCGGATCTGGTGCGTCCGTCCGGTTTCGATGCGTACCCGCAGCAGCGTGAACCGCCCGAACTGCGTCGTGAGCCGCCGGTCTACGATGTAATGGGACATGGCGGTGCGAGCCCCGTGTACACGGCGCGTGGTCATGCGCGTCCGGCGTATCGCGTCGCGGCCAATGGGCGCGCTCACCGTGCCGCGGTCGGCTTCCATGTGCCCGTGCACCAGCGTCAAATAGGTCTTGCGCAGGGCGCGTTCGGCAAACATCGCGCTTAGCTTCGCATGGGTCGCGTCATTGCGCGCTACCAGGATCAGGCCGCTGGTCTGCCGGTCCAGCCGGTGCACGATGCCCGGGCGCAGTGGGTCGCCGCCGCCTGAGCTTAGCTGGCCTTCCTGGCCATAGTGGTGCAGCAGCGCGTTGACGAGCGTGCCCCGGTCTCGAATCCCGTCGCGCACGGGTTCGACCGCCGGAGCATCCGGATCTTCGTCGCCGGCGAGGCTTTCCTCGCTGCGCGCGCCCGCCCCGGCATGCACCAGCATGCCGGCCGGCTTGTTGACAACCGACATATCCGCGTCTTCATAGATGATGTCGAGGGGAA
>CAXTSA010000076.1:0-10342 GCA_964246755.1 uncultured Acidobacteriaceae bacterium | reverse complement strand
GTTTCCTAGTGAAATTCGCAGGGGAAAGCCTGGTGGAGCAGCGCGCAATCCGCGCGCGGGGCTTTATTTGCTGCGGTTGCCCTTGAGCAAGCGCCAATCCTTACTGGCATCTTAAAGGGAGCACCGCGCAAATGCACTCCCCCGCTGCTCTTTTCATCGCGCGCATGCATCCGGACGGGCAACCTCGCCCGGCTGGCGCCTGCACCTGGCGAGGCGGCGCTACGATAGAGCAGGAGATGCGATTGCCTACTCGGCTGGCTTTTTCGAATCACCCACGGGTGCGCCCCCAGGTGCGCTTATGACTGACCGTGAACTGTTGCGCCACATTGAGCGGGCGCCCGGCGGCCGCGCGGGCTACAAGCAGCTCGTCCGCGAGTTTGGGCTGGGGGGCGGCCGGGAGCGCCGCCTGTTGCTAGAGCACCTGGCCCGGCTCACCGCGGCGGGGCAGCTGTTGCAGACCGAGCGCGAGCAGTGGGCGATTGCGCGGGCTGCTGCTTCCAGGGACAACCTCATCGCGGGCCGGCTCGATCTCCATCGCGACGGCTTTGGATTTGTCCGGGTCACCGGGCAGAGAAATGCCGGGGAGTCCACGGACGTCTTTATTCCGCCGCCGGAGATCAACGGCGCCATGCCCGGCGACCAGGTGCTGGTCGAGCTCGCCCCAGGCCGCGCCGGCTCGGACGCAAATCGCCGTCAGGGTCGCATCGTTCGCGTACTCACCCGCCGCAATCCCACGATTGTCGGCATTTTTCATTACGCGAACAACGACCGCCAGACCGGCCACCAGGTCATCGCGTTCGATGAAAAGCTTACCCAGCCGATCCTGATCCCCTTTGACGCGCCGCTGCCGGAGCCGCGCGCCACCCTGCGCTCGCCGCACCGCATGCTGGGCGAAGAAGCCGCCGCGCAGATAGCCGAATACCCAGACCTCGAAGGCCTGGTCGTCGACGTGGAAGTCACGGAGTGGCCAACCGCGACACGCGTGCCGCGGGGCCGTGTGGTCGAGGTGCTCGGCCGTCAGGACGACTTTGGCGTGGACGTCGAAATGGTGATCCGCAAGCATCAGCTGCCGCGCATCTTCCCGGACGCCGTGCTTGAGGAAGCCCGCGCCGTCGCGCATCTGGACCCTCCCCTTCTTGCCGGACGCCGCGACTTCCGCGGCCGCACCATCGTGACGATTGACGGCGAAACAGCGCGCGACTTCGACGATGCGGTCGAGGTGCGCGAGCGCGGCGACGGCACCTGGGAGCTCGACGTGCACATCGCCGACGTGGCCGAGTACGTCGAGGCAGCCACCGCACTCGACCTGGAAGCCAGACTGCGCGGCACCAGCGTCTACTTCCCTGACCGCGCAATCCCCATGCTCCCGCACGAGCTTTCAAGCGGTATCTGCTCGCTCAAGCCCGATGAAGACCGCCTGGTGCTTTCCTGCCTCATGCGCATCGATGCCGCCGGCGAGGTCACTGGCTACGAGGTATGTGAAGGCGTAATCCGCTCCGCGCGGCGGATGACGTACACGCAGGTCGCGGCTGTGCTCGAGGACGACCCGACCGCGCGCGCCGAGCTTGCCGAACTCGTTCCCCACTTTGAAGCAATGGCCGAGCTCGCGAAAATCCTGAACCGGAAGCGCGACAAGCGAGGCTCGATCGACTTCGACCTGCCCGAGCCCGCGATCGAGTTCGACGAGCAGGGGGCGATGCAGGGGGTCACCCGCGCGACCCGCAACTGGGCGCACCGGCTTATCGAGGAGTTCATGCTAGCGGCCAATGAGTCGGTCGCGTCGTGGCTCAGCGAGCACGCGCCCGCGCTCTATCGTGTCCACGAGAAGCCCGACCCCAAGCGCATCCTCGACTTCGAGGACATCGCCGCGGGCTTCGGCTACTCGCTCGGGCTTGGCAATCTGCCGGTCAAGAAGTTCTCGATGAAGCACGAGCAGCGCGAACGGCAGCACCGGACCGGCCGCGACGGTCGCTCCCGCAGCACCCACCGCAGCGCGCACGAAGTTCCGGAAGACCTGCCGGTGACGCCGCAGATGTACGGGAAACTGGCAAGAAGGATCGCCGGCAAACCGGAAGAGCGCATCCTGAGCTACCTGATGCTGCGCTCGCTCAAGCAGGCTCGCTACAGCGAGGAAAACGAAGGCCACTTCGCACTCGCGACCGGCTTTTACACGCACTTTACCTCGCCCATCCGCCGCTACCCGGACCTGATCGTGCACCGGGTCAGCAAAGCCCTGCTGCGCGGGGGTGCAAGCGGCACGGGCGTGCCGCGATCGGGAGAGCCGCGTGAGTTTCGCGGGCAGGTGCCCGCAAACGAGGGCGAGCGAGCGAGTATGCGAAGCGATGCGGGAGACACGGAACTGCTCGCGGGGCACAGCGCGCCGATACCCGCGATGGAGCTGGCCGCGATCGCCGGCGAGACCAGCGAAACCGAGCGCCGGGCCGACGCGGCAGAGCGCGAACTGGTCGAGTGGAAGAAAATCCGCTTCATGGCCGGCCGCGTCGGCGAGGAGTTCGACGGGCTAGTCCTGAACGCGACCAAGTACGGGCTGTTTGTCGAGTTAAACGAACTCTTTGTCGAGGGCCTGGTGCCCATCCAGTCGCTCGGAGAGCTCGACGGCGACCAGTACACCTACCGCGAAAACACCCGCGAAATCATCGGAGAGACCTGGGCGCGGCGCTTCCGCATGGGGCAGAAAGTACGCGTGCTGCTGGAGCGGGTCAACGCGGTTGAAAAGCGTTTGCAGTTCGCGATCGTGCCGGGCGAGGAAGAGGCGGGGGCGCCGAGCCGGTTCGGGAAATTCGCAAAGAAAAAGGCGAGGCCCGCGAAGAAGACCAAGACGAAAAGCATGCAGTCCAACACACCGAAACACCGCATCCCCGCGCCGAAAGGCACGGGCAAGAAACCGAAGCGCAAGCGCTGAAAGAAACCGAGGCCCGCTCGGGCGCAGCGGCGATCAAAACTCAGCCGAAAACACTCGGTTCGCAGCCGCGATCGTCTCTCGCACATCCTCATCCGAGTGCGCGGTTCCCAGAAACGCCGCCTCATACTGCGACGGCGGCAGCCAGATGCCGGCCTCGAGCATGGCGCGGTGGAATCGCCCGAACGCCTGTGTGTCGCTGGTGGCGGCGCTTGTGAAGTCTGTGACGGGCGCCGCGGTAAAAAACCAGGTCCACATCGCGCCGACGCGGTTAGTCGTCAGCGGCACACCTGCGCGAGCGGCTTCCGCGGCAACGCCCTCGGCCACGGCCGCGCTCAGCTGCTCCAGCCGCGGGTACACCTCATCCCGATGCTCGCGCAGATAGCCGACCGTTGCCAGCCCGGCGGCCATCGCGAGCGGGTTGCCGCTGAGCGTTCCGGCCTGGTACACGGGCCCGAGCGGGGCGAGCATGCGCATGATCTCGGCTCGGCCGCCGAAAACGCCGCACGGCAGCCCGCCGCCGACGATCTTGCCCAGCGTCGTCATGTCGGGCGTGACGTGATACAGCTGCTGCGCGCCACCGAACGCCAGGCGAAAGCCGGTCATGACCTCGTCGAAGATGAGCAGCGAGGACTCGCGCGCGGTAATCGCCCGCAGCCCTTCAAGGTACCCGGGAGCGGGCGGCACGCAGCCCATGTTGCCGACCACCGGCTCGACGATGACCGCCGCGATCTCGCCCGGGTGCGTCGCAAAGGCCTGCTCCACGGCATCGAGCGAGTTGAAAGGCAGCGCGAGTGTCCAGTGCGCCACCTCCTCCGGCACTCCCGCCGACCCGGCGATCCCGAACGTAGCGACGCCCGAGCCCGCCTTTACCAGAAAGCCGTCCGCGTGGCCGTGATAGCAGCCTTCAAACTTGATGAAGTACTTTCTTCCGGTAAAGGCCCGCGCCACGCGGATCGCCGACATCGTTGCCTCTGTGCCGGAAGAGACGAAGCGCAGCATCTCGATGGACGGGTACGCGTCGACGACCAGCGAGGCCAGCTCCGCCTCGGCCGCGGTCGAGGCGCCGAAGCTCGAGGACCGCTCCGCCGCCCGCTGGATCGCTTCGACCACCGGAGGGAAGGCGTGGCCGAGGATCATGGGGCCCCATGAGCCGAAGTAGTCGAGGTAACGGTTCCCGTCGACGTCCCACAGAGATGCGCCCTGCCCGCGCTCGACGAACGGAGGCGCGCCGCCCACGGCGAGAAACGCCCGCACAGGCGAGTCCACGCCTCCGGGCAAAAGCGTTTGCGCCCTCGCGTGGAGCGCGGCGGAGCGTTCGGTCTTTCGCATAGATGCTTAGTGCTTTCTGGGCGTGTGGGCCGCGGGCGCGTCCGGATTCATCACGGGCTGGCCCTTGGTGGCGTCCGTGGTGCCGGAGTCCGAGGGCGCTGAAGGTTTGTAGTCCGTCGTATCCGCGGGCGAGGGCAGCGTCGCGTTGCTCGCGCCGCCTCCGGACTCTGTGCCGCTCGAGGAGCCGCCCCCACCCTTGCTATCGGAGGTGTAGACCTTGCCTTCATCTTTCGAGGTCGAGGAGGTGCTTTTCGAGTTGTTCTTGGTCGTGCTCGCATGGCCGCCGCAGCCGGCCAGCAACGCGGTGAACACGATCGTTGTCGTTGCAAAGCGCATCCCGGTCACCGTCCCATCGCCGCGCGGTCACTCAACACTCCGGCCGGCCTGCCGCCCTGCCACTCCGGGTGGAAGTCTACATCGATCATGCCAAGGTTCCGCGCGAAGTTCAGCTTAGCCTGGTTGTACTGGAAGTTGGCGTTGATGAACTGCACCTGCGCCTGCGCCAGGGTTGACTCGGCCTCGATGCTGGGCAGGTTGTCCTCGATGCCGGCCTGGAATCGCTCGATGGACTGCCCGAGCGCGACCTGCGAAAGCTGGACGTTGCTCTTGGCTACCGCCACCGTTGCCTGAGCCGCATTCAGGTCGATGAGGCTGCCGCGTACCTGCTGCCGTATCTGCCCGCGCACGTTGCCGACCTGCGCCCGTGCATTTTCAAGGGTAAATTCCGCGGTGTCGCGGTCGGAGCGAAACTTGGCCTCCTGAAACACCGGTATATTGAGCGTGCCGATGGCTGAGAAAGTACCGTGATAGATGCCGCCTGAGATACCGGTCACTCCGTAGTCGCTGTTGAAGATCAGCGTTGGATACCGCTCGTGCGTGGCGGCCTTGCGCTCGTACTCCGCTGCGCGCAGCTGCTCAAGGGTGCTCTGGTAATCCTGCCGGGCGTCGAGCGCCTGCCGTTCGGCGGCTTCCGGCGTCATGGTTTCGAGCCCAGCGAAGGGTGTAGCGTCGGTTACCTGGATCTCCTGCTCGGGCGCGAGGCCGATGGAGCGATTGAGCGAGATTTTGGCCTTGGCCAACGTATTCTGATCCGCGATCAGCGCCTGCTGCTCGGTCTGGTACTGCACCCGCGCGCGTACTTCATCCAGGTTGGCCAGGATGCCGGCCTGGTGCTCCTGCTCGCTCTGGTACAGCACGGAGGCGTCGGTTTTCAAGAGCGTCTGGTCGTACTCGACCTGCGACTGCGCCGCGATCACGCGCAGGTAGGCGACGCCGACGTTCTGCACGACCTGCCCGCGCGAGTCCGCAGAGGTTTGCACGGTGGACTTGAGCAGGTGGCTGAGCGCGTGGACCAGGTCAAGGCCCGCCCAGTCGAAAAGATACTGCGAAAAATTTGCCTGGCCCTGCGTCACGTCCACCTTGACGAGGAACGGGAAGGTCATCGTCGCGCCGCCCGTACCGCCGCCGCCCCCCGCGGCGCCGCCGCCTCCCAGCAGCGAAGCGAACTCGGGCAGGATGTCCGGACGGAACCCCTGGGCTTCAAGGTTGAACTGGTGCAGCGCGGTCGAGCCCTGCACATCGATGTTCGGCAGCAGCACGTTGAGGACCTGCAGCCGCTGTGCCCGGTCGCTCGTTTCAGCCTGCTTGGCGTACACCAGGCCGAGGTTGTTTTCGATCCCCATGCGGAGCGCGTCGTCAAAGGGGAGCGGGACAACCTGCGGTGTAGCCGGACGGACCTGCACACTGCCCAGGTAGGGATTGAATAAGGAGCTCTGGGTAGGTACCTGCACCGGGAAACCGCCCCCTGTGCTGCCTTGCGTACTGTTCGTACTCACCGGGCCGCCCTGGTTGCCGGTCGTGGAGCCGGCAACGGCTGTGCCGCCGGCCGGGGTGGGCGCCGCCGGCAGGGTGCTTGCGGCCTGCCCCCATGCGCCGGGCGAAGCGGCCAGCAGAAAAGCGTAGACCAGCACCAGAGCATTGGTTGCCACGCGCCAGGAAGTTGCACTTGTCCATCCGGCCTTTCGTGTTCCCTTGCCCATCCGCGCGTGGCTCCTTTGTTCGCCTTTTCTGATGCGACCTCCATTAGAGTACGTCCTGCCGCCGGAGTTGCCGAAATGTCGCCCAAATCCGTCGCGCTTTCCTGAGGGGTGGCAATTGATCTTTGTACGCTTTGGTGACTTGGCGGCTTCCGGAGCTTTGCCGGAGTCGACAGCCTCCGGCAAGCGTCGCCCATCTCGACCGCGGGTAAAATCAAGCGCGATGCCTCTTCCTCCCGAGTCCGCCGCCCGGCCGCCGGCGCCCTTCGCACGGCAATCGGCGCTCCGCAGTGTGCTCCAAACCCTCCGGCCCACCCATGCGCACACCGCGTTTACCGCGACCCTTCTGCTCACCGCCGCGGCGTTCAGCTCCAAGATCATCTCGCTGGTGCGGGTCAAGTACATTGCGCACCTGCTCGGAAAATCCGCGGCAGCCGATGCGTTCGCCGCCATGTTCCAGCTGCCCGACACGATCTCCTACTTCCTGATCGGCGGCGCCACCTCCATCACCTTCGTGACCATGCTCACGCGCTTTCGCGAGAGCGGGCGCGAGCGCGAGCGCGAAGGGGAGGAAGCGCTCTCGGTCATTTTCTCGACCATGATGCAGGTGCTCGGCGGTGGTGCTGGCCGAGTTTCTCGCGCCTTGGTACGTCCGCGTGTTTTTCCCCGGCTTCACCGTCGATCCGGTCAAGTTCGCATTATGCGTTCACCTCACGCGCATCATCCTGCCCGGACAGCTTTTCTTCTTTGTCGGCGGCATCTTCGGGGCGGTGCTGCTGGCCAGGAAGCAGTTCACGCTCCAGGCCTTCGCCCCGCTGATCTACAACATCGGCATGATCCTGGGCGGGGTGCTGCTGTACCGCCGCCTGGGCGTGTCCTCGATCGCGTGGGGCGGCCTTGCCGGGGTGATCCTGGGGCCGTTCGCGGTGAACGGCCTGGGCGCGCGACACGCGGGTATGCGTTTGCGCTTCCGCCTCGACTTCGGCAACCGGGGCCTGCGCGACTGGGTCCGGATGACGCTGCCGCTGATCCTCGGCTTTTCGCTGGTCACGGTGGACCTCTGGATCATCTACTTTTTCGCGTCGAAGATCAGCGGGGCGGTGGCGCTGCTGAACTATGCCAAGCAGCTCTTCAGTGTGCCGCAGGCGCTCGGCCAGGCTGCCGGCGCGGCCTCGCTGCCGTTTCTCGCCGCGCTGTTCGGCAAGGAGGCCAACGTGCCGTTCGCGCGCTCGGTCAATGAGTCGGTCTCGCGCATCGCGGCGTTTTCTCTGCTGCTTTCCGCCTGGATGATCCCCATGCGAGGCCCGGCGGTCGACCTCTTCCTGCGCGGCGGCCTGTTCCACCGCAGCGACACGGGCGCGACCGCGGTGTACTTCGGCATCTTTTCGCTCTCGCTCTGCTTCTGGTCCGCGCAGGCTATCTACGCGCGCGCCTTCTATGCAGCCGGCAATACGCTCACGCCCATGATCGCGGCCACGGCGATCGTGCTTGCGTCGCTGCCGGTCTACGCGCTGCTGTTCCACCTGCTGGGCGCGCAGGGCCTCGCTTACGCCTCTGACATTGGCATCACGATGCAGGCCTCTGTGTTTGCGGTGTTGCTGCACCGGCGCGGCATGGTGCCGCTGGGCGGTCTGGATCGCGCCGAGCTCGGTCGCTCCCTGCTGGCGTCCCTGCTCAGCGCAGCGGTCTTGGTGAGTTTGCGGCGCGCTCTACCGGGCACGCTTTCCCGGCTCATGGAACTGGCGCTGCTGCTTGGCAGTATGGCGGTATGGGTTGTGGTCTGTTACGCAGTGCTGAGGGCTACCGGCTCCGCACTGCCGAGGCAGCTTGCACGGAGGTTGCAAAGGAGAACTGCGAGGGTACAGGCATAGAGGCATCTAGGAGAAAAGCCGCGCTTTACGCCTTTAAAGTAGTCATGAGCTCTCCGGAATGGAAGCGGGTACATGGCCCAACTCTTGCCGAGAGGTTACCGAGCGACCGCGGTTCACCAAAGCGCGCATTGCGCCGGGTTACGAAAGAGATGCCTGCTGCTCAAGCCTGCTGCTGCCCCGCTTCGCCCAGCGTGAGCCGCGCGGTCATGCGGCGCTGCCCGCGGTAAAACGTCACTGTCACCGCGTCGCCGACTTGGTGCTTGTCCATGATGTCGGAGATGTCCTCCTTCGAGCTCACGGCCTGACCGTTGATCGCGACCAGCAGGTCCCCTCCGAGCAGGATCTGCATGTTGCCGAGCAGCGCCCGCTCCTGGCCGCCGCGCAGCCCCGCCTGCTGCGCCGCGCCGCCGGGCACGGTCTCCTCGATCAGCATGCCGGAGTTCGCGGCCAGACCCATCTGCTGCGCCAGCTCCGGCCCGATCGGCAGCGACGCGATCCCAAGCGAAGGCCGGCGCGAGTGGCCGAACTTTTCAAAGTCAGCAAGCACGGCCTTGGCGGTATCGATCGGGATGGCGAATCCGATGCCCGCGCTCTGGTCGACGGACTCGTTGGGGTTGGTCGCGATCAGCGTGTTGATGCCGATGACCTCGCCGCGGGAGTTCAAGAGCGGCCCGCCGGAGTTACCGGGGTTAATGGCCGCGTCGGTCTGGATGGCGTTGTCGATCTGCCCGCCCGCCGGCCCGCGGATCGAGCGAATCGCCGAGATGATGCCCGTCGTCATCGTTCCGTTCAGGCCGAAGGGGTTGCCGATCGCGTACACCTTCTGGCCCGGCACCAGGTCATGCGAGCTGGCCAGAAGCACCGGCTGCAGATTGGGCGCCGCGTCAATCTGCAGCAGGGCGATATCGTGCCGCTCGTCCTTGCCGACGATATGCGCCTTGTACCGGTGCTTGTCCGAGGTCTGCACCTCGATGTTCTGCGCGTCGGCGATCACGTGGTAGTTGGTTGCGATGTGGCCCTGCCGGTCGAGGATGAAGCCGGAACCCTGGCCTTGCTGGGGAACCATTCCGTAGAAGAAGTTCATTTCGAGCGAGGTCGAGGTCACGTTGACCACCGATGGCAGCAGCCGTTTGTAGACCGAAATGTTGGTCAGCTCCTCGGCGTCGTACTCCGGGGCGGCCTTCACTTCTTCGAGCACCAGCGGCGCGGTGGAGCGGCTAACGGCCGCGCTGCCGCCCCCCGGCAGCAACTGCGTGGGCGCAAAGCCGGGGAGAAAGCTATGCCCGGAAGCGAGATACCAAACTCCGCCCACCAGCAGAGCGGTGATCAACAAACGTCGAGCGATCATGAATCCCCTCACCTACTTGGACCTCGGGCCGGCGCGGTGGTTTGCTCCGCATCTCAGCCGCTGCCGCCGCCCGCACATCCGTCGCTGCCCGGGCGAGGTCGATTGCTTCTCGATTCTAAAGCGGCTGCCGACTCCAGAGCGGCTAGCCAGCCTGGAGCGGGGGCGCCGCGGCATCCTCGCGCAGCGCCGCAAGCACCCGAAGCGCTTCCCGGCGCAGCAGCACCAGCGTGCGGTCATTCTCGATGACGTAGTCCGAGCGCTCCCGCTTCCAGCCGTCCTCCAACTGCGCCGCCATTCTCCTGCGCGCATCCTCGCGCAACGCCCGCTTCTGCTCATCGCCGGCATCAGGCCCGCCCATGCGCGCTACGAACCGCTGGACCCGATCCGCCTCCGGCGCGGCAACCAGTACCAGCCTGTCGAAGCGCTCGCGCCAGCCCGGAACAGTGGGCGCCCGTGCGGGAGTCGCTCCCCCTGCGAATCCTTCCGACACTTCAAAAATGAGCGCCGATTCGACCACGGCCACAGCGTGCTGCCCTGTTGCCTCGAGCTCCCGGAGCTCCCGCTCCTGTGCGGCGATGACGGGCGGATGCACGATCGCATTGAGCTCATGGAGCCTTCCGCCGGCGAAGGCCGCCTCCGCCAGCTTCGCCCGGTCCAGCTGCCCGTCCGGCCGCACGACCCCTGGGCCGAACGCCGCAACGATCGCTCCGTAGACCTCTTCGCCCGGCTGCATCAGCGCGCGTCCCAGCGTGTCAGCCTCAAGAACCGGCACTCCCGCGGAAGCCCACACCAGCGCAACCGCGCTTTTGCCGCTTGCCACCCCGCCCGTCAAACC
>CAXTSA010000075.1:0-10431 GCA_964246755.1 uncultured Acidobacteriaceae bacterium | reverse complement strand
CTCCTCCCGTGAAAAGCACGCCGCCTTCCGAGCCGGCCATGCCGCCGATGCCGGTGACGGCGCCGACCGCTTCGCGCGGGAACATGTCAGAGACCGTGGTGTACAGGTTCGCCGCCCAGCCCTGGTGCGCCGCGGCGGCGATGCTCAACCGCGCGCCCGCGAGCCACTCATGCTGCACGCCGCCGAGGAAATACACCGGCAGCACCAGCACGGCCATCAGGAACATCGCCGTGAAGCGCGCCGTGCCGACCGCGATGCCGCGTCGCGCGAGAAACAGCGGAATGCTGCCGCCGCCGACCGAGCCGACTGCCGACATGTTGTAGACGATAATCAGCGGCAGGCCTAAATGCGCGAGGCCCAGGTGGAAGCGGCCATCGAGGAACTTCGGCAGCCAGTAGAGATAGAACCACCAGATGGGGTCGGTGAGGAACTTGGCCGCGGCGAAAGCCCAGGTCTGCCGGAAGCCCAGCAGGCGGGTCCAGGGGATTTTCGCGAGCTCCTCCGGGATGTCCTGATGGATATGCGCGTGCTCGGCGGGAGAGAGCCGCTTGTGCTCGCCCGGCGTGCGATAGTACGTAAGCCACCAGACGATCCACGCGGCCGAGAACAGGCCGGTGACGAGGAACGCCGGGCGCCAGCCGTAGCGGATGGTAATGAGCGGCACGATGGCCGGGGCGATCATGGCGCCGAGGTTCGCGCCGGAGTTGAAGATGCCGGTGGCGAGCGAGCGCTCACGCTGGGGAAACCATTCGGCGGTGGTTTTGATCGCGGCGGGGAAGTTGCCGCTTTCGCCCAGGCCCAGGAAAAACCGGGCGATGCCGAAGCCGAGCGCCGTGGTGGCGAGCGAGTGCGCCATCGCGGAGAGGCTCCAGACGCCCATGATAATTGCATAGCCCAGCCGCGTGCCGATGCGGTCGATCATGCGCCCGGCTACGACCAGGCCGATGGCGTAGGAGAACTGGAACGCCATCACGATGTAGCTATAGCCCTGCTCGGTCCAGCCGATGGAGTGCTGCAGCACCGGCGCGAGAATGCCGAGTACCTGGCGATCCATGTAGTTGATGGAGGTGGCGAAGAAGAGCATCGCGCAGATCGTCCAGCGGACGTTGCCGGTGCGCTGCGGCCTGGTGTTTGCGGTCAGCGGGGTAGCAGCGGCTTCTGTCGAGGGCATATGGATTCCTTTCGCAGGCCGCGTTCAGAGCTTGTATGCCCGGCGCACCAGGCCATTGGTTAACTCGTATGCGACCTCGGCCGCTTCGTCCTCGTCCATGCGGTGCTCGGCTACCAATCGCGCGAGAAAGGCGCAGTCGGTGCGCCGCGCAACGTCATGCCGCGCCGGGATGGACAGAAATGCGCGCGTGTCGTCGTTGAAGCCGACGGTGTTGTAGAAGCCGGCGGTTTCGGTCGCCTGCTCGCGAAAACGCAGCATACCTTCCGGGCTGTCGTGGAACCACCAGGGCGGCCCCAGACGAAGGCACGGGTAGTGCCCGGCGAGCGGCGCAAGCTCGCGGCTGTAGGTCGTTTCATCGAGCGTGAACAGGACAAGCGTGAGCCCCGGCTCGTTGCCGAACCGGTCGAGCAGCGGCCTGAGCGCGTGCACATACTCGGTCTGCTGGGGGATGTCCGCGCCGATGTCGCGTCCGAACTTCCGGTACAGCGCTTCATTATGATTGCGCACCGAGCCGGGGTGGATCTGCATGACCAGGCCATCGTCAATGCTCATGCGCGCCATTTCGGTGAGCATCTGCGCGCGGAACAGTTCAGCATCGGCGGTATTCGGCTCCCGCCCGAGCACGCGTGCGAACAACGCCTCGGCTTCAGCCTGCGAGAGCACCGCGGTGCGCGGCGAAGGGTGCCCGTGATCGGTTGCGGTCGCGCCCTGCTGCTTGAAAAAGGCCCGTGCCTTGCGAAAAGCCTGGAGGTAGCCCGACCACGTCGCCGTGTCTTCCCGGTAAAGTGCGCCGAGCTTCCCGACATTGTCACGGAAGCCCGCGAACTCCGGGTCGACGCAGGCGTCGGGGCGGAAGGTGGGCAGCACGCGCCCGCGCCAGCCTGAGCCCCGCAGCGCAATGTGCGCGGTCAGCGAGTCGAGCGCGGAGTCGGTGGTTGCGAGCACCTCTATGTTGAATCGCTCATAGAGCGCGCGGGGCAGGAACTCCGGCTCGGTCAGTTTTTCCGCGATCGCATCGTAGTAGCGATCCGCGTTCTCCGCTGTGAGTCTTTCGTGCAATCCGAACAGCGTTTCGAACACATAGTCGAGCCACAGGCGTGTGGGCGTTCCGCGGAACAGGAAGTAGCGCTCGGCAAAGAGCCTCCAGACGGCGCGCGGATCTTCGAGCGCCTCTCCGGCACCCACGCCGAGCTGCTCGAGCGTGAGGTCGCCCTGGCTGTAGAGCATGCGGTAGACGTAGTGGTCGGGCGTGATGAACAGGCTCGCCGGGTCGGGGAACGGCTTGTTCTCGGCGAACCAGCTCGCTTGCGTGTGGCCATGTGGGCTGAGGATCGGCAGGTGTTCGATCCTCGAGAACAAGCGCCGGGCGATCGCGCGTGTTTCAGGGTTCGAGGGAAAAAGACGATCCGGGTGCAACAGCGCCATGTCCATCCCTCTTCGCTAAAGAAAAAGATTCCCGCAGGCTTAGCTGCAAGTTAGCGAGAAGTGTAGCCGGGCGGCGTGTCTCCTGTCTCGTCGCCCCGCTGCTCGCCGGGTAGGCGCCGCCGTCGCAAGCTTTTCAGCATGGCAGCTCTGATGGTAACGAGATACCGGAGCTTACTACAGGCCGGCTATTGGCTCAGCACCGGCTACTGGCCTACAGGCCAGCTACTGGCCTACACACGCCAGCTACTGATTGACCCCGCTCGCAAGAAAACCGCCATCGACCGCAAGCGTTTGCCCGCTGACGAACGACGCCGCCTCCGACGCAAGATACACCGCCGCGCCAACCACTTCTTCCGTCCTGCCGAAGCGACCGATGGGCGTGCGCATCAGCAGCTCTTTGCCGCGTGGGGTGCTGTCGAGCAGCTCCGCATTGAGCGCGGTGCGAAACACGCCCGGCGCGATCGCGTTGACGAGCACACCGCGACGCGACCACTCGACCGCGAGCGAACGCGTGAGCGCCGCCACGCCGGCTTTGCTCGCGGCATATGCCGCTATCTCATGCAACGAGACAAATGTGTTGAGCGAGGCGATATTGATGACGCGCCCGTAGCCGCGCTCGAGCATGGGCGCGCCGAAGATCTGGCACGCGCGCAGGGTGCCGGTGAGATTGGTGTCGAGGATGTCCTGCCACTCGTCTTCAGGCACGGTGAGCGTGGGTGTGCGCTTGATCTTGCCCGCGCAGTTGATCAGGATATCGACTTTGCCGAAGCTTTCGAGCACCTGCGCGCACAGCCGTTCAAGCGAAGCACGGTCCTGCACGTCCGAGGTCGCCCGCAGGGTGCGGCGGCCCGCTGCTTCGATCCGGTCCGCCGTTTCGTTCACCTGTTCCGTCCGGCGAGCGGAGGCAACGACATTGGCGCCTGCTTCGGCCAGGCCAACGGACAGTGCAAGCCCAATGCCGGAGGTGCCGCCGATAACGACTGCCGTGCGGCCTGCGAGCGAAAGAATGCTGGGTGTGGTCAAAAGTCCCCTTGACAACAATGCTTACACGCCGAGAAACAACGGCGCGATGTGACGGTCATACAGGTTGGCGGTGACATTTTTCGCAATCACTGCCTCATTCGCTGCGAGCAGATCGAGATAGCGCGAGCCCATCTTGGCCGCCACCTTGAACCCGACATGCAGCAGCTGACGAAAACCTGGGTTGTAACGCGCTGCACTCTTTTCATGCCGCAGCGCG
The DNA here is from genome assembly GCA_964246755.1 of uncultured Acidobacteriaceae bacterium. Classification (GTDB taxonomy): domain Bacteria; phylum Acidobacteriota; class Terriglobia; order Terriglobales; family Acidobacteriaceae; genus EB88. Next base: position 6,595 of record CAXTSA010000075.1, on the reverse strand, counting down.
CCGGTGAACTGCTCCGAGCTCCAGCCGGCGACCTCGTCCGGCTGCGGCAGCTTGGCCGGATCGATCGAAATCACAGTGGCATACGGCGCGCACAACTCATCGCGATGCGCGAAAGCCTGGCTGTAGATCTCCTTCGCCAGCAGCAGCCCGTCGCCGCCGGCTTCGGCCAGGCCGATCAACTCCTCCAGCCACGTCGTGCCCGCGGTTTTCAGGTGCAGGCCGGCGCCGGAGCGTTCCGTTGCCTCGCGCATGGGCCCATAAATCGAGAACTTATCGGAGCCGGAGTGTACGCTGAGCTTCAGATTCGCGGGCAACCCGTACTGCTCGACGGCGTAGGCGATCGCAGCGATGTCGCTTTGAAACTCAAGCGCAAACTGCCCGAGATCCCCTTCGTAATCCACGCCCTTGTTGAAGCGCCCGGTGAACTTGGGCGCGATGGTCTGGATCGGAATCTCGTGGTCCGCAACGGCGGCGAGAATAATCAGCAGCTCCGCCGGGGTCTGCGGCGCGTCGGTTTCGTCCATGGAGATCTCCGTCACGAAGCTGCCGGCGCCCTTGGCTGCTGCGACTTTCCTGTAGATCGCGCCGGCGCTCTCGACAGCAGCAAGGTACTTACGCGCAGTCGCGTGCAAGAATGCCTCGCTGATCTCGAAAGCCTCGATACCAGGCAGGTCCACGCGGCCCGCAAGTTTCGCATGTCGCCGCGCAAATGCCTGCACTCGCTCCTCCGGGGCCGCTTTGCCGATCTGCTCCGCGACGTCGAGGGTGAAGAAATCGCAGGGCGCGAGGAAGCGATCGACCGTGGACACACTGATATGGTCGGCGTCGCAGAAGTAAGGGTGCTGCCACCCAAGCGCCTTTACCGCTGCATCGGCGGCCTGGCGCGTGCTTTCGGGGTCAGACCCGATGATGGTGTGCTCCCGGTTGCTCTTGTTCCACACCGGCGCGATGACCACGCCCGCATCTGCGGCGCGAACGCACGCCGCGAGCTGCGCCCGGGCCTGGTGCGCGAAGCGGTCTCCCACGCCGAGCGAAAACCTGGGCAGCTCAAGGGGAGCGCTCGATCCCCCAACGGACGTCAGCGAAGCCTGCTGCATGATTTCCCCAACATACTCGCGCACATTCCCGCGCGTCAACGCGGCCGTCGAGGGGTAAGAAGGGCAGGCCCGCAACGCCCAGGATAAATACTTTTTATCTACGCGATTGCGTTGGCTCGCCGAAAATCTCCCACTTTCTAAGTCGCGCGATAGCCCACGCTTATAGGCGCTATTAACAAAACCCGCGTACCGCATTTTTCCCTTGCTCCAGTGCGGTAAGCCGCCCTAAGTTGGCGCATGGATACAAGAAAGACCGCCGCGCGCGCACTTACCGGTTTCGTTGCCACGCTCCTTGCCAGGCCGCTTGCAAGTCGCTACCGGCCCCAGCGCACCGAATCCCTGGTCCTGCTGCTTCTGCTCGCAAGCCCGGCGACAACCGTTGTTGCGCAGACCTTTCGCGGCAGCATTTCCGGCTCGGTAACGGACGCCTCCGGCGCCGCCGTGCCCGGCGCTGAAGTCGTTGCCGTTGAGACAGCGACCGGCGCCGAGCACAAGATGCTCTCGACCGGAAGCGGAGATTTCAGCTTCTCCGACCTGCCGCTCGGCGCCTATACGGTTACTGCCGCGGCGCAGGGCTTCGGCACGGTCAAAGTGGACAAAGTGCCGGTTTCAGCCGGCGTGGTCTACAACTTGCCCGTAAAGTTGAGCGTCGCGCAAGCCGCCGAGACGGTGGAGGTATCGGCCGCCGGCCTTTCTCTCGACACGGAATCGACCACCCAAACCACCGTGCTGCCGACCGCGACCGTGCAGAACACGCCGATGAACGGCCGCGACTTTACCCAGCTGGTCTCCGTCTCGCCGGGCTATGCGGGCTACTCCGCCGGCGGGATCGGCTCAGTGAACGGCACGCGCGCCAACCAGAACAACTGGCAGATCGACGGCGCGGACAACAATGATCTCTGGCACAACATCCCGGCCGTCAACCAGAGCGGCGTGGAGGGCATTGCCGGCGTCACGCTGCCGCTCGACTCAGTCGAGCAGTTTTCAGAGCAGACGCAGTCAAGTGCCGAAGCAGGCCGCAATCCGGGCGCAACGGTGAACGTCGTCACCAAATCCGGCACCAACCAGATCCACGGCTCGGTGTACTACTTCAACCGCAACGAAGCCCTGGCAAAAATCTCCCCGTTCACAACGCCCGACGCTAATGGCAACCTCGTGAAGAACGAGCTACGCAACCAGCAGTACGGCGCATCCGTCGGCGGCCCGATCCTTAAAAACCGCCTCTTCTACTTCGCCAACTACGAAAAGCAGCAGTTCATTATCGAGAGCCCGACCTCAGCCACCGAGCCCTCGCTGGCTTATCAGAACCAGGCGCTTGCCGTGCTGAACCAGTACGGGGTGACGCCGAACCCAGTGCAGCAAACCGTGCTGAACACGCTGTTTCCGTCCTACGCGACGACCGGGCCGGCTGCCCCGAATAACTACTCGAACGCCGCGCCCATAACCGGTTACAGCTACAACGGCGTCGTCAAGCTCGACTGGACGATCAACAGCAGGAATACGCTTGCCGGGCGCGGGTATGGCGGCCAGGGCAGCCAGACCGCGCCGGTTGGTGTACAGCTTCCTTATTATTTCCAGGAAGGCCCGATCCACGTATTCAACTACTCGGCTGTGCTGAACTCGACGTTGAGCAATCGCATGACCAACCAGGTAGTGGTAGGAGTCAATTACTTTAATCAAGTCTATTACGACCAGAACCACAGCTTCGACCTCGCGGCACTTGGACTGAACACCGGCGTCGCTGCGCAGCTTTCCGGAGCGCCTGCACTTACAATCAAGGGTTTCGACGACCTGGCGACTGCAACGCCGCCCGAGGGCCGCAACGATATTACCGGGATCGTTACGGACACGCTTTCCGTTGTCGTCGGCAAGCACGACATCCGGGTCGGCGGCGAATACCGCAACGGCCAGGTGGATGAGTTCTACCAGCGCAAACAGCGGGGCGCGTTCGATTACGAGGGATCGCAGGGGCCGTGGGGCAACCCTGAAGCGGCTGTCAACCAGGGCACGGTATCGGCTTGCGAGGCCGCAACCGGCTCAGTGAACGGCGGCCGCAAACCTATTTACTCGGATACCCCGACGCTCGCCCTTGCCGACTATCTCGCCGGCTGCACGTACACCGACGGCATCGTACGCGGTGACACCAAGCGGCAGGTATTTGTGAACACTTACTCGCTTTTTGCGCAGGATGCATGGCAGCTGACGCCGACCTTCGACCTGAACTACGGTATCCGCTACGACTATCTTGGGCCGCTACACGACAACTACCAGGACCTGTCGGAGTTCCGTCCCGATATCCCCAACCTGCCGGTCCCGGGTATCGCCTTTCAGGGTAACCAGATCGCCAACTTATATAACCCTGCACATAACAATGTCAGCCCGCGCGTGGGTTTCTCATGGAGGCCCACGCTGGCGGGCAACACAGTGGTGCGCGCCGGCTTCGGCTTGTTTTTCGATGAGCCGAATTTGAATCCGTTCCTCGACAATCGGCCGGCCAACGGCGGTGCTTCGGGTGCGGAAAGCAACCCTGCGGGGCCGAACCCGGCGGCAACCATCGGGCAAAATTTCCAGGTCATTCCAGTGAACGGCGCGGCTCTGTTTCCGGCGACCGCGACCTACAGTCCGAACCAGAGCTATAACCTCTTTACCGTTAATCCGAACTTCCGCAGCGCCTACAACGACAACTACAACTTCAACATCGAGCAGAAGCTCGGCCCCAACCTGCTGGCGACGATCGGCTATGTGGGGTCGCAAGGTAGAAAGCTGCTGATTATCCGCGACGAGAACCAGGCCGCGCTCGGCAGCTCCGGGCTAGGCACCTTCGGGCAGAACGCCACCCGGCCCTATGGAGCGCAGTTCCCGAACTACGGCGTGATCAATGAAGTCGATTCAGCCGGCACGTCAAACTATAACTCCATGCAGGCCACGCTCCGCTCGACTAACTGGCATGGGCTTACCTCGCAGTTCGCCTACACCTGGGCGCACGGGCTTGACCTGATGACGCAGTACCGCAACACGGTGCCTGAGAACTCTTTCGACCTGCATGGCGATTACGGCAACATGGACTACGACGTCCGCAACACGTTCGTCGCTTACCTGAACTACACCGTGCCCACTTTGCCCGGGCCGCACTGGTTAGGTGCAGGCTGGCAGCTTAACAGCTTGATGACCTTCCGCACCGGTAATCCGTACACGGTATTCACGGGCACCGACGCAAGCGGCACGGGTGAAGGCGAAGACCGCGTGAACATGGCTGGAGCGCTTGCGGAGGGCTCGCGCACGATCGCAAACAACAGCGGCAGCCTCGACTGGTTCACGAACAGCGCGACCAACCCGACCTTTACGGCGCCGGTGAACGCATACGGTAACATGGGACGCAACCAGCTGTACGGGCCCGGTTATAAGGATGTGGACTTTTCTGTCTTCAAAGATGGCCACATTACTGAGCGCGTCGGCGCGCAGTTCCGGGTAGAGATGTTCAACCTGTTTAACACCGTCAACCTGGCGCCGCCGGACTCAACGCTAAGCGATAGCTCGTTCGGCACTATCAAGAGCACCATCGGCAGCTACAACGGCGCTCCAGGGATTGGGCCGGGCGAGCCTTTCAACACTCAGCTCGCGCTCAAGATCATCTTTTAAGTGGCACGAGCGAAGCGTCATGGGCGTGGTGCGGGCCTCGCACCCACTTCCTCGTCGCGGCATCGCAACCAGCAAAGAACGGAGTGTTGTACGGATGGGTGTAAGTCGTAGAGAGTTTCTTACGCGGGTCGGTCTGGCCGGTGGCTACAATGCCGCGTTTCTTACCATGCAGTCAATGGGATTGATGCCATCGCTCTCAGCCCCGGCACTGCCGCTCGCCATCGAACCGGACGCAGGCAAGGACATCAAGGTCGTTATCCTGGGTGGCGGCATCGCGGGCCTGGTGGCCGCCTATGAGCTGCGAGAAGCCGGCTACAGCTGCACGGTGCTGGAGGCGCGCGAGCGCCCCGGCGGACGCAACTGGACCGTGCGCGGCGGCGATAGAGTCGTGCTGAACGACTTCACCCCTCAGACGTGCGCCTGGGAGCCCGGTAACTACCAGAACGTCGGCCCGGCGCGGCTTCCATCGATCCATCGCACAATGCTGGGCTACTGTCGCAAGTTAGGTGTCGAGTTACAGGTTGAAGTGAACACCAGCCGGTCGAGTTACCTGCAGAACGACAAGGTAAACAGTGGCAAGCCGGTCGTACAGCGACAGGTCGTCAACGACACGCGCGGTCATGTCAGCGAACTGCTCATGAAGTGCATGAGCTCCGGCTCGCTCGACGCGGAATTCTCGAAGGACGACCGTGACCGCATGCTCGCGTTCCTGCGCATCTATGGCTCGCTTGACAGCGCCGGCAAATACAACGGCTGCGACCGCGCCGGTTATAGCAAGGCCGCCGGCGCGGGCGACGACACAGGCGTGCTGAGTCAGCCTATCGACATGCACACTCTGCTTGCCGAAGATTTCTGGCAAGGCATCCTTTTCGAGGAAGCCTTCGACATGCAAGCCACCATGATGCAGCCGGTCGGGGGCATGGATCGCATTCCGTATGCGTTTGCTAAATCGCTAGGCGATGTTATCCAGTACCAATCGCCGGTGACCGAGATCCGGAAGACCCCGACAGGCGTGCGCGTCAGTTATATGGTGGGCGGCAGCGCAAAGCAGATTGAGGCGCAGTACTGTATCTGCGCCCTGCCGCTGACCATGCTCAAGAACATCCCTAATGACTTTTCCGCGCCGTATAAGAAGGTCATCGACGAGTGCACCTATGCGCACGCTTACAAAGTAGCCTGGGAAAGCCGCCGCTTCTGGGAGGAGGATTACGGGATTTACGGTGGGCTCGAGTTCGTAAACGAAGGCTGCAGCCCGATTTGGTTCCCGTCGGGCGGCCTGTTTACTCCGCGCGGTGTGCTGGTCAGCGGTTACACCAATGAGCGCAACTCGCCGTTTGGAAACATGCCGATGCCCGCGAAGTTCGACGAGAGCCGCAAGTCGATCGAGCGGCTGCACCCGGGCCACGGCAAAGAGCTTGAAAAACCCATCTACGTGGGCTGGGGTTATGTGCCGCACAATGAGGGCTCGTGGATCCAGAGCTATGCCGCGGGCGAAGAGCGCGCACCGGGAGCAGGTGTCAATCGGCAGGGCGCGCCCGCTCACCCTGCCGCGGCAAAAACCGGCACGAACTCCGGCTACGAAACACTGATCGCCCCGGATGGCCCCATTTATTTCGCCGGCGATCACTGCAGCCATATCGTAGCCTGGCAGGAGGGCGCGGCGCTTAGTTCCCAGCGCGCTGTGGGCATGATCGCCGACCGGACAAAGGCTGCGAAGCTCGCGGGCGTGCACGCTGCTCCAGCTCGCGCCTAACTCCATGCCTAATGATCACAACCTACGAGGTAAGTCGATGCACCCTGTACGATGGATCGCCCTGTTCCTGACTCTGATCGCCGCGGCAACAACCGAGGCGCAAGTT
>CAXTSA010000074.1:0-10454 GCA_964246755.1 uncultured Acidobacteriaceae bacterium | reverse complement strand
AAAGTCTATTGCGGCCTTCAAAGTGCGCGAGGGTATGCCGATCGGGGCTATGGTCACCCTGCGCGGGGATGCCATGTACGAATTCCTCGACCGGCTGATCCAGATTGGACTTCCGCGGGTGCGCGACTTTCGCGGTGTGTCGACTAAGAGCTTTGACGGGCGCGGAAACTATACCCTCGGCATGCGAGATCAGCTTATCTTCCCGGAGATCGACTATTCGAAAGTGGAAAAGCTGAAGGGTATGAACATTACGATCGTGACCACAGCGCCCGATGACAATCAAGCGCGCGAGTTACTGAAGGCTTTCGGGATCCCATTCCGGGCAGCCGCCTAATCAGGTACTGAACGAAGGAAAGAGAGCAGGATGAGCACAACAGCAAAGCGCGTCAAAGATGAACGGGTGCCGAAGTTCAAGAGCCGGCAGCACAACCGCTGTAAGCTGTGCGGTCGCCCTCGCGCCTTCCTCCGCAAGTTCGGCATCTGCCGTCTTTGCTTCCGGATGCTGGCGCACCAGGGCGATATCCCCGGAGTCGTCAAGTCGAGCTGGTAGTGCCTCGCGCAGTGCTGCACACCGTATATGAGCCGGACCTTGAACCAAATGTAGTTTGAACCATTTCCGCTGGTTCTCCGCGAACTGAATCGCGGAGCGAACGGGAGATGAGGAGAGTGGATGAATCTGACCGATCCAGTAGCTGACTTTTTAACCCGCATCCGGAACTCGATTCGGGCCCGGCACCAAAAGCTCGACGTACCGGCCTCGAAGCTGAAGGCCGAGATTGCCCGGATCCTTAAGGAAGAGGGTTACATCGCCAATTACAAGGCGACCGAGGAGGACGGGCACCCGGTTCTGCGTGTTTACCTAAAGTACGGCGCCAGTAACGAGGCGGCTATCCGCGATTTACGTCGCGTGTCCCGCCCCGGCTGCCGTGTCTACATTGGGCGCGACGAGATCAAGCGTGTGCAGGGAGGCCTTGGGATCTCGATCCTAACCACTCCACGCGGCGTGATGACGGGCCGTCAGGCGCGGCGAGAAGGTGTTGGTGGGGAGTTTCTCTGCGAGGTCTGGTAGTTTTGAACGCCAGACGCGAGTGCTCGCATGCTGTAGATCTAGGGGCTAGTTGTATCCCGCGGTGCTCTGCTGAGAGCAGGTGAGATTCCAAAGCGCGACGCAGATCGCGGCTAGTATGAGTGAAAGGCGGGCCTCAAGTGCCCGTGTGCTGCAGTGGAACCACGCCAAGACAAGCGCGGGGACTCGCAAGCCAAGCAAAGGAACCAAAGAATGTCACGTATCGGCAGACAGCCCATTCCACTCCCGGCGACCGTGAAATACGCGGTCCAGGGCAACACGCTGGTTGTGGAGGGCCCTCGCGGCAAGGTCCAGCAGCCGATCCCCTCAGGAATCGCACTCGAAACCCGCGATGGCCACATACACGCGGTACGCGACAATGATTCGCAGGCCGCTATCCACGGCTTGACCCGCGCTCTGGTCTTTAATGCGGTGGAGGGTGTCACCAAAGGCTGGTCGAAAGATCTGGACATCGTCGGCATCGGCTACCGCGTGGAGTTGAAAGGGCCGGCGATGGTGGTCTTTACCCTGGGCTATTCGCACCCGATCGAATTTCCGCTGCCGACCGGCATCACAGCGTCCGTGGATGCGAAGCAGACTCGGCTCACCATTGCAGGCATTGACCGCCAGAAAGTCGGCCAGGTCGCCGCCGACATGCGTTCGCTGCGCAAGCCGGATCCCTACAAGAATAAAGGTGTGCGGTACGCCGGGGAAAAGCTTAAGAAGAAGGCCGGCAAGACCGGGTCGAAGTAACCCGGGTCTAGGTCACAAGTTCGGGTCGCAATCCGGGTGCCTTCGCGCGGTCGTGCAGGTCCGGTAATGTGTAGAGGTTTTGCCAAGGAAAACAGAAACCGAACGGGACCGCGGGGCGGCTCCGCTTTTAGGAAGGAAACACGATGATCCCCAAGCTAAAACGCAATGCGGTACGCCGCCGAGTCCACGCGCGCATCCGCCAGAAGGTACACGGAACGGCCGAGCGGCCCCGTCTAAACGTCTACCGCTCGCTCAATCACATCTACGCGCAAGTCATCGACGACAACCTCGGCATGACTCTGGCGTCCGCCTCTACCGTGGCCGGGGCCGGGGCCCGGGAAGACAAACGGAAGACCGGCGGCAATCTTGAGGCAGCCAGGCAGATAGGCAAGCAGGTTGCGGAGCGCGCGGGCGAAAAGGGAATCAAAAAGGTGGTTTTCGATCGCGGAGGCTACCTGTATCACGGCCGCATCAAGGCTCTGGCCGAAGCCGCGCGGGAAGCTGGGCTGGACTTCTAGAGTCCAGGCATAAGGCGAAAGCCGAGGGCTTCAAGGTTTGGGACTCCAAGAAAGTCTCGGAAGGACTGGAATACATGGCAATGCTGAAGAAAAAGCTCGATGCGGGGCAGTACAACCTAAAAGATCAGGTCGTTTCCATCAACCGCGTGACCAAAGTGGTGAAGGGCGGCAAAAATATGTCGTTTGCCGCGCTTGTGGTCGTGGGCGACCCGACCTCGGGCGTGGTTGGCTACGGCTCAGGCAAGGCGAAGGAAGTCCCCCAGGCGATCCGCAAGGGGATTGAGTCGGCCAAGAAAAACCTGGTCAGGATTAATCTCACCGAGACCACCATCCCGCACCAGGTGCTGGGCCGTTTCGGCTCCGGCCATGTGCTGCTCAAGCCGGCGCCGGAAGGCACAGGCGTGATCGCCGGGGGTGCGGTGCGTGCCGTCATGACCTCGGCCGGGGTACAGAATGTGTTGACCAAGAGTCTAGGCACGGCCAACCCACACAATGTCATCAAGGCAACCTTCGACGCACTGGTGCAGTTGCGCGACCGCGCCGAAGTCGCCGCCCTGCGCGGCAAATCAGTTCAGGAGCTCTAGCCATGGCAGAAGCGAAGCCAATGATGCGCATCCAGTACTACCGGTCTATGATCCAGGCGCCGGTCAAACATAAAACGGTGGTGAAGGGGTTAGGGTTTACCCGGCTACAGCAGATCGTTCAGCGGGAAGACACGCCGTCCATCCGAGGCATGGTGAAAAAGATCCCGCACCTGGTGAGGATTCTGGAAGCATAGATCCCGTCTGGGGATGGACCCCGAAGGTGCTCTTTCACCCAAACCAATACCCGCCACGAAGTGACGCCAGCCGCGAAGACGGTTTGGTCTTTGTCGTTGATCCAAGAGAGCGAGTCGGCCGAGCAAGCCGGCGTTAGCGAGGAAACGTATGAACTTATCCAATCTCCGCGCCCCGGCCAAGGCGAACCGGAACAAAAAGCGTGTCGGCCGCGGTATGGGTTCCGGCCACGGCAAAACATCCGCTCGCGGGCACAAAGGCCAGGGTTCACGGTCCGGTTCGAGCCTCATGCGTGGGTTCGAGGGCGGCCAGATGCCGCTCCACCGCCGTCTCCCCAAGCGTGGTTTCACCAACATCTTCCGCACCGAGTACACCGTGCTCAACCTGAGCCGCATTGCCGACATGGGCGAAACCGAGTTGACGCAGGACCGGCTCCTGGCACTTGGTTTCCTCAAGCGCCGCAATGAGCTCTTGAAGGTCCTAGGCACCGGAGATCTCTCCGCGGCCATCACGATCCACGCGCACAAGTTCTCCAAATCGGCGCAGGAGAAGATCGAGGCTGCCGGCGGCAGGGCTGTTCTGATCGCTTAGTTCCGCAGCGCATCGAGACACGAGGAAAGGCAGCGCCGTCAGGCGGCTGCCTTTTCGCTGTATGCTGAAGGCAGTCGTAGACGTAACCCGGTTGCAAGTACAACCCGAGAGAAGATCCGTCGCATGCTTGAGAAGTTCCTCAACATTTTCCGTATCCCCGAATTGCGCAATCGTGTGCTGTTCACCTTCGCCATGCTTGCGATCTATCGTCTCGGCTCGTATATTCCAATCCCTGGAATCAATGCTGCCGCACTCAATAACGCTTTCAACCACCTCGGCGGCTCGCCGCTCGGCTTGATCGACCTGTTCAACGGCGGCAATCTGCGCCGGATGACCGTGTTCGCGCTCGGCATCATGCCCTATATCACAGCGTCGATCATCTTTCAGCTGCTGACTGTGGTGTATGAGCCCCTGGCTCGGCTGCAGAAGGAAGGCGAAGCCGGCCGCCGCAAGATCACGCAGTGGACGCGGTATGTCACGATCCTGCTCGGGGTGGTGCAGTCGAGCGCCATCGCGATCGCCCTCGCGCATGGGTCCGGCGGGGAGCAGATCATTCTCCACCCGGGGCCGGGTTTCATCTTCATGACGGTTGTGACCCTCACCACGGGCACAGCTTTTATCATGTGGCTGGGTGAGCAGATCACCGACCGCGGCATCGGCAATGGTATGAGCCTGCTTATCTTCTCAGGCATCGTCGTTGGCCTACCACCCGCAATATTTGAACTGATTCGGACTGCTCGCGCCGAAAAGTTCGGCGCACTCACCATCCCGGCTCTCGTTCTGCTGGTCGTCGCGATGGCTTTGCTCGTCGCCTTTATCGTGTTCGTCGAGCGCTCGGAGCGCCGGGTTCCGGTCCAGTACGCCAAACGCATCGTGGGCCGCCGCATGATGGGCGGCCAGTCCACCCACCTGCCTCTCAAGGTCAACTCCGGCGGTGTCATGCCGGTCATCTTCGCATCCTCCGTACTGTCGGCCCCGCTGCTCTTCGGGCAGGCGCAGTTCGTCAAGAACTCAGCCGTGCTCACCCGCATCTTCGACGCACTGCGCGCCGGCGAGCCCTGGTACGTCCTACTCCAGGCAGTGGCGATCATCTTTTTCGCCTATTTCTATATCTCCATCGTGTTCCGCCCGGACGACATCGCCGACAACATGCGCAAGTACGGCGGCTTCATCCCCGGCATCCGTCCCGGCAAGCGCACGTCTGACTACATCAATGACATCCTGACCCGGCTCACGCTGGTCGGCGCCATCTATCTCATTCTGATCTCGCTTGTGCCAACTATCCTCATCTCTGGTATTCACCTGAATCACCTCCCGTTCGTGGGCGGTGTTTTCGAGCACCTGCCGCTCTGGATGACCAACGGCCTCGGCTTCAACTTCTACTTTGGCGGAACCTCTTTGCTGATCGTCGTGGGCGTCGCGATGGATACCGTGAACCAGGTCGAATCGCAGCTCATCATGCGGCATTACGAAGGCTTCTCCACCAAGAGCCGCGTCCGTGGAAGGCGGTCCTGGTAGTTGGCGCCCGTCTTTGAGGAAACTGAGCAGGCCTTTCAGCCTGGCCCGATCCTGCTGATGGGAGCGCCGGGGGTAGGCAAGGGGACCCAGGCGAAGGAGTTGATGGCCCGCTGGGGCATCCCGCAGATCTCGACTGGCGATCTACTGCGCGCCCATGTCGCGTCCCGCTCGGGCCTGGGTGCGCAGGCCAAGCAGTTGATGGACGCCGGTCAGCTTGTGCCCGATGCCCTGGTTGAACAGATGGTGGCCGCGCGACTGCTCGAGCCCGATGTCCACCGAGGCTATATCCTTGACGGCTTCCCTCGAACCCTGGGTCAGGCGGAGTGGTTGGACGCCCATCTTGCGGGTCACTCGCCTGCGCAGCCGGCTCCTGCAGCCGCTACGCAATCGGGAAAGCCGCCCACGTCGCTGCCGTTGGTTGCTGTTTCGTTGCGCGTCGAATATACTCAGTTACTGCGCCGAATTACAGGACGGCGCATCTGTCCGACGTGCGGCAGTATCTACAATATCTACCTCGCACCTCCGGTGCGGGACGGCGTATGCGATCTCGACGGCACCCCCCTCGAGCGTCGGGATGACGATTCCGAGGCGGTCTTTGAAGGCCGCATGCGCGCCTACGAGGCCTTGACCGCCCCTGTCGTCGAGCATTACCAGGCTTTCGGCCGGCTTGTCGAGACGGACGGTGAAGGCTCCCCGGACCAGGTGACCGGGCGAGTGGAACACGCAGTACGACAGTTGAGGGACCAGGCGTAAGCGATGGCGGTGATGATCAAGACCGGGGAAGAGATTGCACGGATGCGGCGCGCCGGCGAGGTAGTGCGCGAGCTGCTCGACACCGTGCGCCCGCATGTACAGCCTGGCGCGACCACGATGGACCTTGAAGAGGTTGCGGCGGCCAAGGTTAAGCAGATGCGCGTGACTCCGGCTTTCAAGGGCTACCGCGGATACCCTTGCGTGCTGTGCACCAGCGTCAACCAGGAGGTAGTGCACGGCATACCCTCCGCGAAGCGAGTGCTGCGCGACGGTGATATCGTCTCGATCGATACCGGGGTCGTCATCGAGGGTTTCTATGGCGATTCGGCGACCACGGTGCCGGTAGGCGAGAAGCTGAGTGAGAGCGCAACCCGGCTGCTGGCCGTAACCGAGGCATCGCTGGCAGCGGGCATCGAGGCAGTAAGCCGGGGCGGCGCATTCGGCGATGTCGGAGCGGCCGTGCAGCAAATGGTCGAGCGCGAAGGCTTCAGCGTGGTCCGTGAATTCGTGGGGCACGGAATCGGTACGCACCTGCACGAAGATCCGCAGGTGCCGAACTATGGACAGCGCGGCCGGGGCATGAAGATGCGCGAAGGTATGGTCTTTTGCATCGAGCCGATGGTCAATGCCGGCAAGGCGGCCGTGCAGGTGCTTGAAGATGGATGGACGGCAGTCACGGTAGACGGCAGCCTCAGCGCTCATTTCGAGCATACGGTCGCTGTGACGTCGAATGGTGTCGAGGTGTTGACTCGTTAACGCCGGATTCGTAGACCGCGGAAAAATGGGCCTGGCTCGACCGCGGAGAATGCAAAGCGCGCCTCTGCGGTCCTCGGGACCAAAACGTAGGCGGCTCTGGTGAATGAGCCTCAAAAAGGCGGATTGGGACGCGGGTGTCGAAGGAAGACGCAATTGAAGTGATGGCAACGGTAGTGGAGACTCTGCCGAACGCCATGTTTAAGGTAGAACTCGAGAATAAGCACCAGTTCTCGCCCATGTCTCCGGGCGTATGCGGAAGAACTTTATCCGGATTCTGCCCGGCGATCGTGTCGCGGTAGAGCTGAGCCCCTACGACCTGACCAGAGGCCGGATCGTTTATCGATATAAGTAGTGGATCGACAAGTGGCGCTCGCAATGCGCGCGCCTGGAAGGAAATCAAGTGAAGGTTCGTGCATCGGTAAAGAAGATTTGTGACAAGTGCAAGGTCATCAACCGTCGTGGGGTGGTTCGCGTGATCTGCGAGGTTGCAAAGCACAAGCAGCGCCAGGGTTAGCCTGGCGCAATCGCCGGCTATGGTCTGCCGGCGCATCAGAACAGCGAGTCCGTGGGCGAGTTCTCTTCGGTGGCAATGAGAGTGCGATGAACCTGCGAACCGCTTCACCAGCCGGGGTTTCTCCCCTGGCGTAACGGCCCGGAATAAACCCCGGGCGCCCAACCATTGGGCATTCAAGAGGAAGCTATGGCACGTATTGCTGGCGTCGATCTGCCGAACAACAAGCAGACGCGGATCGCACTCACCTACATTTACGGCATTGGGAATCCGCGCGCCCTGCGCATTCTCATCAAAGCCGACATCGACCCATTCCGCAAACTCGCGACCTTGAGCGAGGACGAGATCAACCGCATCCGCCAAGTCATTGAGCAGGAAGGCGGCATTGAAGGCGACCTCCGCAAGGATGTCTCGATGAATATCAAACGGCTCATCGATATCCAGAGCTATCGCGGCCTGCGCCACCGTCGCAATCTTCCCGTTCGCGGACAGCGCTCGCACACCAACGCCCGCACTCGTAAAGGGCCTCGTAAGGGAACGGTAGCCGGCAAGAAGAAGGTGACCAAGTAATGGCGAAGGCTCAGAAGTCGACCCAAGGTAAAGGTTCTGCAGCGAAGTCCGCGAAGAACAAGAAGTTCAAAAAGCGCGAACGCAAGAATGTGCCCTACGGGTTGGTACACATTCAGGCGACGTTCAACAATACCATCGTCACCATTACCGACGGACAGGGCAATACGCTTTCCTGGAAGAGCTCCGGCTCGCTCGGCTTCCGCGGCTCCCGCAAGGGCACCCCGTTCGCCGCGCAGCAGGCTGCTCAGAACGCCGCCAACCAGGCGCGTGATCATGGTCTACGGACCGTGGATGTGCGCGTTTCGGGCCCCGGCTCAGGCCGCGAGTCCGCAGTGCGTGCGCTTGCCGCGGCCGGTATCGACGTACGCTCCATCCGCGACGTCACGCCGATCCCGCACAACGGCTGCCGCCCGCCCAAGCGTCGCAGGGTATAAAGTAAGACGCCCTTTATGGGGCGTAGCCCTCACGCGGGAGGCGGCCACTTGCGTGGCGCTTCGCGTAAGCGTGGCTGTCCACGAGAGCCGGGTGCCACACATCTCGCTTCTGAGATGCAGTCACCCCCACAAGCAACCGGACCGGGATGAAATGCTCCAAGAGCACGTAAACCGGTCGTCACCCGAACCGAGGAGAAACACAAGTGGCACGTTATACCGGACCTGTTTGTCGTCTCTGCCGCCGCGAAGGCATGAAGCTGTTCCTCAAAGGTCCCCGCTGCTTTTCCGACAAGTGCGCGATTGAGAAGCGCAACTTCGCTCCCGGCCAACACGGCCGCGACCGCAAAGCCAAGATCGTAGGCTACGGCCTGCAGTTGCGTGAAAAGCAGAAAGCCAAGCGCATCTACTTCGCGCTTGAGGGCCAGTTCCGCTCCTACTACGAGAAAGCGGCCACCTCGCCCGGCGTCACCGGCGAGCTCCTGCTACAGCAGCTCGAGCGCCGTCTCGACAACGTCGCCTACCGCCTCGGCTATGCAATCTCCCGCCGTCAGGCCCGCCAGATCGTTCGCCATGGTCATGTGGAGGTAAACGGCCGCAAGGTCAATATTCCCTCATTCCAGGTCTCCATCGGCGACCAGATCAAAATCCGCCCCAACGCGTCCAAGTTTTCCGTTATCGAGAGCTCGCGTGATTTTGCCTCGCACCAGCCCACACCCAACTGGCTCGAGATCAATGCCGCCGAACTCTCGGGCAAAATCCTCTCGTTGCCGAAGCGCGAGGACATCCAGCTGCCAGTCAACGAGCAGCTGATCGTTGAACTTTACTCGAAGTAACGAGCCGCCTGTGCGGCCGCTTCCCGCATAAGGGCTACGCCCCAGTAGGGGTCTTCAAAGGTTTGCACCAAAATGCACGAGCCGCGCAGAATGCTTCGCGCGGCCGCTGCCAAGGAGAAACACATGTTGTGGAGAGGTTTTCAACGCCCCAAGCGCCTTCAAGTCGACACCGAAACCCTAACCGATCGCTACGGCAGGTTCAGCGCCCAGCCCTTTGAGCGCGGCTTCGGCACCACTATCGGCAACTCCCTGCGCCGCACCCTTCTGAGCTCTATCGAAGGCGCAGCCGTCACCGCGGTCAAAATTGAAGGCGTCCTGCACGAGTTTCAGTCCATCACCGGCGTCGTTGAAGACGCGACCGATATCATCCTGAATCTGAAGCAGATCCCCTTCAAGCTCTCAGGCGAGGGCCCCAAAGCCCTTTACATCCGCGCCGACGAGCCCGGAATAGTCACCTCCGGCATGATCGAGGCCGACGGCGATGTTGAAATCCTGGACCGTGACGTTTACATCGCAACGGTCAGCGAGGGAGGCAAGCTCGATATGGAAATGCGCCTCAAGCGCGGGCGGGGCTACATCTCGGCAGATCGCAACTTCGACCAGGACCTGGGGCTAGGCTTCATGCCGGTCGATTCCGTTCACTCGCCCGTCCGGAAAGTCAACTACGCGGTCGAGGCAGCGCGTCTCGGCCAGATCACCGACTATGACAAGCTGACCCTCGAAGTCTGGACCAACGGCTCGGTCCTGCCGGCCGACGCAGTCGGTCTCGCGGCGAAGTTGCTTAAGGACCATATGAGCATCTTCATTAACTTCGAGGAAGAGATTGAGCTCGAAGGTCACATGGACGATGGTCGCGGCCTCTTGCGCAACGACAATCTGAACCGCTCGGTCGAAGAGCTCGAGCTCAGCGTTCGCTCCTACAACTGCCTCAAAAACGCGAATATCCAGACCATCGGCGAGCTGGTCCAGAAGACCGAAGCCGAAATGCTCAAGACTAAGAACTTCGGCCGCAAGTCGCTCAACGAGATCAAGGAAATCCTCGCGCAAATGGGCCTCTCGCTCGGCATGAAGATCGATGACCAGGGCAACGCCGTACCGGGACCGACCAGCATCCTGCCTTCGCAGCAGCTTGCCGCTGCCCAGTACAACCGCTTCGACGACGAGGAAGATGAAATCCTCGACGACGAAGGCGACATGCTGCTCCAGAACGAGCCGGAAAACTTTTAAGGCCACGGGGAAGGGTCGGTGTACAGCACTCCAACCCGTGGCTCTGGAATGTTTTATCCCGAGCAAAGCGAAGGATCTGCGTTTCGCTTGAGCAGGGGAGAGCGTTCTCGCTCAGCACAAACGGTGTGCCCCACATCTCGCTTTGAGA
>CAXTSA010000073.1:0-10465 GCA_964246755.1 uncultured Acidobacteriaceae bacterium | reverse complement strand
GGCACACGCGATAGAAGGGTAAGCGAAAGGGTTTTAACTACTTCGCGAGGGCCGCCTGTGCTGCCGCCGAAGCGCACCTCGCTTGTGTTTTCGGCAAACGCGGCGAACTCGGTACGGATGACATACCGCCCATCCTCGGGCACGTGCAGGCGAAAGCTGCCATCGGTGCCGGTCGCCGTGGTATAGCGCACCCCGGTGAGCGTGTTGGTCGCCGTAACAGCTACGCCAGGCAACGGGGTTGTGCCGGAAGCGATGTTGCCGCGTACCGTTCCACCCCGCGCGGCCGTGCTACCCTGCGAAGCGGCGACGGACGGGGTGCCTTGCGGGGGGGCGCCGCCGGGCGATTGTGCGATGCAGACCGCGCAGACATTGCTCGCAAGCAGCAGGGCAGCCTGCGCGCGCCGCGCTTTTCGGGCGCTTGCATTTTCCCGCATGCTCACTGGTCCTTCAGGCGAGACCACTCACGGATCTCGGCCGCATCGACGACCGTCAGCACCTTGGCCGCAAACGCGTCCTTGCCTTGTACGCCGCTCGCCGTCATGCCGTCGCCTACCTGGATGTCGGGCAGGGTAATACTCTCGTGTCGCCTGCGGAAGGAGGTGTCTTCATCGACTGTTACCGTGTTCACAACGCCATCGGGTCGCTTGATGACCAGAGCCGTGCCGCGCTTTTCCGTAATGGTGCCGGCCAGCCATGTCTTGCCCCACTGCGTGCGGCGCTCGTCCAGCTCTGCCAATTCCGTCGCATCCACCACGGCGACGAACACGGCGCCCAACGTGTGCTTTTTCGCGTCCAACTCACCGCCGGCCAGCACCGTATCGCCGGTGCGGGCCACATTTGACGGCGCCCCGGCTCCGTTTTTGACGAAGTGGGTGTTCGCGCCCGTTTCCACCTGGTACACCGTGCCGTCGTGCACCTTGACGAACACCGACGTGCCTGCCGTGCGCGCGACCGTGCCCCGGATCGCTTGCAACCCTGCGATGTCGAAGTTTGAGTCTTCCTGCGCGCACGCGCAGGCACCCGGAAGCAATGCCGGCAGAAGCGTCGCGAGGCATAGACGACGCGCGACAAGCGAGAGTAGGAAGCGAAATCGCATCGGGAAAAAGTGCTCGTCCATTCAGACGAAGGGAGATGGGAAAAGACGCTGAACCGACCGGCGCCATCCTCGCCCGCAACAGATCCAGTGTAGCCCCACGGTTACCGGGCCCACCGCCAACGGGCAAGCTGATTTCCGCATGTGATCCGGCTCGGATGTCTAGCCGCTATCACAGGATCAAAACTTACCGCCTAGCGAAAGCTTCACTGAGGACCGGGAACACTGTGCTACGGAGTGGTCCGCGACTCTTCGATCAAGAATGCTCACCCGTAAGGCAACACAGACCGCTCTCTCTGCTGCTAAGTTAAAAGCGTTCAGGCACTTCGCTGAACCGGGAGAGAACACCTGCATGGCCATCGCGGCTCCGAACAACTCCACCCAGGCCTCCGAGCCATTGCTCGACCGCCTCTGTACCGTGCGGCAGCAAAGCCTGCAACTTTGTGAGCCGCTCACCCCCGAAGACATGATGGTGCAGAGCTGCGGCGAGGCAAGCCCCGCCAAGTGGCACCTGGCACACACCAGCTGGTTTTTCGAAACCTTTCTGTTGCGTGAGTTTCTGCCCGGCTACAAGCCTTTCCATCCCGATTACCTTTGGCTCTTCAACAGCTACTACAACTCTGTTTCCGATCAGCCGAGCAAACAGCTACGCGCTTCTTTTTCACGCCCGGCTCTTGCGGCTGTGCTGGAGTATCGCGCTCACGTCGATGCGGGCCTGGAGTTGCTGTTCGGCCACGCCGATGTGCCAGAGGAGGTCTCGCGCCGCCTCGTGCTTGGCCTGCATCACGAGCAGCAGCACGGGGAGCTCCTGCTGACCGATATCAAACATGCCTTCTGGAGCAACCCCCTGCGCCCGGTTTACCGGGAGGGCGGGCTGCCCAACGCGGGTGCCGCGATCACCCGGCAACTCACCAGCCAGACCTCCGTGCCGTTCGGCGAAGGCTTGTATGAAATTGGCGCCGGCGGCGATGGATTCCGCTTCGACAATGAAGAGCCGCGGCACCGTGTGTGGCTCGATTCCTTCGAACTTGCCTCGCGCCCTGTTTCCTGCGCCGAGTACTTGCAGTTCATGGAGGATGGCGGCTACACCCGCGCCGATCTCTGGCTTTCCGACGGTTGGGAGACGGTGCAGCGGGAAGGCTGGCAGGCGCCGCTCTACTGGCATCGGGAGGATGGCGCCTCCGAGTGGACGGTGTTCACGCTGCGAGGCGACCAGCCGCTGGCCAATCTGCTGGCCGCGCCCGTGTGCCACATCAGTTACTATGAGGCGGACGCGTTTGCGCGCTGGGCCGGCATGAAGCTGCCCACCGAGGCCGAGTGGGAGATTGCCGCCGAGTCCAGCACGCCCGAGAAGGAGAACTTCCTCGAGGGCGGCTCGCTGCATCCGCTGGCCGGCACCCCCGCCGGGGGCCTGCGAGCTCTGTTTGGCGGCGTGTGGGAGTGGACCGCGAGCGCCTACCTCGGCTACCCGGGGTACTCCGCTCTGCCCGGGGCGCTCGGCGAGTACAACGGCAAGTTCATGTCGAACCAGATGGTTCTGCGCGGCGGGTCGGTGGCTACTCCGGTCTCGCACATCCGGGCAAGCTACCGTAACTTTTTCGCTCCGCACACACGCTGGCAGTTCTCCGGCGTGCGCCTGGCGCGTCGTTAAAGCCCTTTCGACAGACGGTGTAAGCCAGGGAACAAATCTTGACGCGGCTTTTCCGTGAAGAAAAGCCGCCTCTGACAACTGCTTGGCAGATCACAGTCCCTGTGAGAGTGCTCTAAACACAAGCCCCTAACCGAAAGTCAAGGCATGGCCGCTCAACAAACCTTTCCCGTGTCCATCGAGTCCGCGCGCGACACCGCACTTGGCTCCGAGGTGTTCCAGGGGCTCACCACCACTCCAAAAACCTTGAGCCCCTGGCTGTTTTATGACGAGCAGGGGTCGGCCCTGTTCGAGCAGATCACCGAATTGCCGGAGTACTATGTGACGCGCACGGAGCGCGCCATTCTTTCCGCGCATGCCGGCGAGATCATTCGCGAAGCCGCGAGCGGCGAGCGGCTGGCACTGGTCGAGCTCGGAGCGGGGACCGCCTCCAAAACTGGCCTGTTGCTCGAGGCAGCTGCCCAACAGCAGGGCACGGTCGACTACTACGCTATCGATGTCTCCGAAAGCGCGCTTATCGAAGCCAGGCGGCATCTCCAGGCCGAAATCGCCGGCGTGCACGTGCACATTCGCGTCGCGGATTACACGGAGGGCTTGGGGCAGATTGCAGCCCCTGGCATGCGCAAGCTGGTTCTCTATATCGGCTCCAGCATCGGAAACTTCGAACCGGGAGACGCGACGGCATTGCTGCGGGCAGTGCGTGGCGAGCTCGCACCCGGAGACCACCTGCTGCTGGGAGCCGACCAGGCGAAAGACGAGGGGACGCTGCTGGCTGCCTATGACGACGCCGAGGGAGTGACAGCGGCCTTCAACAAAAATGTGCTCCGGCGCATGAACCGCGAACTCGGCGCGGATTTCGAGTTGGCCGCCTTCACGCACCAGGCGCGCTGGAACGGAGCGAAGTCGCGGATCGAAATGCATCTGTGCAGCGAGCGGACGCAGCCGGTGCGGATTCCCGCTTTGGACCTGAGCCTCGACTTTGCCGCGGGCGAGACAATCCACACCGAGAATAGCTACAAATTCACCGACACACGCATTCTTGCCATGCTCCGTGACGCTGGTTTCGCGCTGCGGCGCGAGTGGAAGGACGAGCGTGGCTGGTTCGCGGTTTACCTCGCCGAGGCTTGCTGACCAAAACCTGTTCACCAAGACCGATTCGCGCACAGCCTGCCGGCCGCTTCATGCGCCCTCTCCCGCGGTTTCGCGCCGGTAGTCGCCGCTCTTGCCGCCCCCCTTGCGCATCAGTTGCACGTGACGGATCACGATGCCCTTGTCGAGCGCTTTGCACATGTCATAAACCGTCAGCGCAGCTACGCTCGCCGCGGTCAACGCCTCCATCTCGACGCCGGTGTTGGCCGTGGTTGCAGCGACCGCCCGGATCGCCACGCCTTCACCCGTGATGCTCGCCGATACATCCAGAAACGACAGCGGCAGTGGGTGGCACATCGGGATCAGCTCGCTGGTTCGCTTGCCTGCCTGGATGCCGGCAAAGCGCGCGACTTCCAGCGGATTGCCTTTCGGGTTGCGCGGCAGCGCGAGCAGCACCTCGGGCGACAGCTCAACGAAAGCCTCCGCTTGGGCCTCCCTCCGCGTCGCTGTTTTCCCGCTCACGTCCACCATGCGCGCCGTGCCCTCGGCGTCGTAATGCGACAGGGATTCCTGCTGGCTCATGTACCTAGCCTAAATGCTTCAGCGCGGGCGATCTC
This sequence comes from uncultured Acidobacteriaceae bacterium, assembly GCA_964246755.1. GTDB lineage: Bacteria > Acidobacteriota > Terriglobia > Terriglobales > Acidobacteriaceae > EB88. Next base: position 6,018 of record CAXTSA010000073.1, on the reverse strand, counting down.
AGGCCGGCAGCACGGTCACCGTCGTGCCGCTTTCTAGATCCCCGGCGTCCTCGGGCACAACCAGGAAGCAGTTTGCGCGCGCGGTGCTGGCGAGGTCGCCCGACCCCTGCCAGGCAATCGTCTCGACGGTCGAGCCGGCAATCGCGTGCGTGAGCAGTGCGGGCAAAAAGCGCGTGAGCCCGGGCTTGTTGCGTACCGGTTGGCGCAACTGCGCCCCGACGAATGGAAGCTCGTACGCCGGGTCGCCGGCAAGCGCCGCGAGCACCGGCGCGACAAACACCGCAAAGCACACGATGGTGGAGACCGGGTTTCCCGGCAGTCCGAAAAACGGCAGCGCTCCATCGCGAAGGCTGCCGAACACCACCGGCTTCCCAGGCTGCATGCGAACGCCGGTGAAGTGAAATGCGCCGCCGAGCGCCTCCAGGGCAGGCTCCACCAGGTCGTACTTGCCCATGGAGACGCCGCCTGAAAGCAGGAGCAGTTCGCACTCTTGCGCAGCATTGCGGATCGCGCTCGTCAGCGCTGAAGCCTCGTCCGCCACCGGCGGCAGCAGCACCGGGTCTCCCCCGAGCGCCCGCACCTGGGCTGCCAGGGTGTAGGTATTCGAATTGCGAATCTGGTGGGGGAGCGGAGTCTCGGCCACATCGACCAGCTCGTCGCCGGTCGCAAGAATCGCTACTCGCGGCTTGCGTCTCACGGAGACTGCGGCGTAGCCGCACGCCGCTGCGACCGCGATTCCGTGCGGCGTCAAGCGTGTACCGGCAGGCAGCAGCGTCGCACCCTCCCGCGCTTCGGCGCCGCGGGGAATAACGTTGTCCCCGGGCGCAATACTCCGGGACGAGAGCAAAGCCGCCGCGTCCGCCTGCCGGTCGACGTGCTCCACCATCACGACGCAATCGGCGCCGGGGGGGACCGGCGCTCCTGTCATAATCTCAACGCAGATGCCTGCCGCCAGCGGGCCTCCGTGCCACGCCTCGCCTGCCCTGAGCAGCCCCGCTACCGCCAGGCGTCCCTCGCTCCAGTCCTGAGCACGTGCCGCAAAACCATCGCGCGTGGACCGCGCGAACGGCGGTTGGTCGCGGTCGGCAACCAGCGGCTCGGCGAGAACACGCCCTCGCGCTTCGAGCAATTCCAGCTCTTCGGCAGCAGGCACACGGGAGACCAGCCGTGCCGCCTCGGCCCGCACCAGCGCCGCGGCCTCCGCGTAGGGCAATGTTTGTGGCGGTTGGCTCATGCTCCGCTCCTGAACTGGGATGTAGACCAACAGTCGGATGCTCCGCCGCGCTGCAAAGTAAAAAGGCGCCTCGCACCCCGGTATGCGGGGGTGCGAAGCGCCTCGTTTTGCGGACCTACTTCTTGCCCGCTCGGTAGGTGGTCTTGACGGTCTGGCCCATGCTGGTCAGGATGTTTTTCGCATCGGCCGCAAACGGCCCATCCGGTGCCAACTCCAGATATTTCTGATAGGCCTCAGCGCAGCCCGGAGGCGCGGTAATCTTCTGCGTTTTCGGGTCCACGGACGCCTTCCCGATCAGCGCCTGACCCTTCAGGTAGTAGGGAATCGGCTTATTCGGGTCGGCGGCGATCGCCTTATCGGCGGCAGCGGCGACCGCATCCCCGTTCTGACCGCTGCGGGCCAGGATAATGGCTTCGTTGCCGTAATACATGCCCGCGCCGGCCGGGTTTGCCTTGGCCGCGGCATCGTAGGCAGCCGTCGCATCGGGGACTTTGTTCTGGCCCGCCAAGGCTTCACCCAGAGCATTGTTCGCGCCGCCGATCAGCTCCGCATTCGGCTTCGGATTGGCGCTCTCGAGCGAGACGGCCTTTTGCAGGGAGGTCGTCGCCTCGGGGTACTTTTTCTCCCCCACCTGCGCATTGCCCAACTCCAGCCAGATCACCGAAGCATCCGGCTTCGCCTGCGAATCCTTGGTCATCAGCTGGTCCGCGTCGGCGTAGTTCTTGGCTTTGATGTCATTGCGTGCTGTTTGCAGATCGGCGTTCAGGTTCTTGATGACGGTATTGCTCTTCAGCGCCTCGGCATTCTTGGCCTTCACATCTTCCATCTGCTTGCGTTCTTCGGGCGTCATCTTGGCGACGTACTCGGGCCGTGACATATCGAAGTCTTCCGCCGCGTCCTGATCGGCGGTGATCTTGACATTGAGTAGCTGGTCGACCGGCTTGCCCTGCGCCGTCAGGTTCAATACATACGTGCCGGGCGCGATGCCGGCGCCTTTGAAGTCGCCATTCGCATCCGCGGTAAAGGTGTACTTGGCTGTCTTGCCGTCAGTCGTCACCAGTACCTGCGCGCCGCCGACCGGGGCGCCAACCGGGTCCTGGATATGCCCGTGAATGCTGCCTGTGCCTGCCTGGGCGTGTGCCACCGAGAGGGGCAGCCCCGCGGTGCTCAAAAGAAAGGCGAGTGCTGGGAGTTTGGAACGCATGCTCATCGTTTCCTCTTTCTGGCAGCGCGCGCTGTGCGCGGGCGCCTGCGCGTCATTTTCGTGGGAAGCCCGCTGCGCGCTCGCGCGTCGCGTAGGGGATTGGATCTTGGACGCCCGCCTCGGCAAAAGCCCGCAGGCGCAACACACAACTGTCGCACACGCCGCAGGCAGTTGTCTCGCCCTCGTAGCAAGACCAGGTCGCATGAAGCGGCGCGTGGAGCCCGATACCCATCTGCACGATCTCCCGCTTTCTCATGTGGATGAGCGGAGTCGCGATCCGGATGTCGCCGTCGCGCGTCCCGGTCCGGATCAGCTGCTGGAATGCTTCGTAGTAGGCCGGCCGGCAGTCGGGATAGCCGGAGCTGTCCTGCTCGACCGCGCCGATGAAGACGGTGCGCGCCTCGATCGTCTCCGCCCAGCTCACCGCGGCGCTCAAAAAGTGCGCGTTGCGAAACGGCACATACGTGACTGGAATGCGCTTACCGCTTACGAGCTCTGGCGTCGCTTGGTCGGCAGTCGGGACCGGGATCGAGGCATCGGTTAGCGCGGAGCCGCCGATCGCGCGAAACAGGCCGAGGTGCAGATGAAGGAACTGCTTGATGCCGAGCGCCTGGGCCACCTCGCGCGCGCTCTGGAGCTCTCGCGCCTCGGTTCGCTGGCCGTAGGAGAAGTGCAGCGCGCAGGCCTCGTAGTCGCGCGCGGCAAGCGCCGCGCACACGCAGGAGTCCATGCCGCCCGAAAGCGAGACAATCGCGCGTTCCCGGTTCATACAGCGCTCCCGGCCGGGATGGGCGCCTGCGCAGACCACCAGTTGTCAAAGACCCCGAGCGCCCGCTCGCACTGCAGCCGGTGCCGCTCCTTTTTGTCGCGAACACGCTTGCGCGTCTCTTCTTCCAGGGGCAGCAGCAAATCGAAGGTGATGTTCGCCGGCTGAAAATTCCGCTTCTCGGCGTGGGTGATGTAGTGCACCAGTGAGCCCAGAGCGCTCTCGCGCGGTGCCGGTTCGCTTCGGTACCCGAGCGCCGCGCTAGCCGCGTACAGCCCGGCCAGCATCCCCGTGGCGATCGACTCCGTGTACCCCTCAACCCCTGAAATCTGCCCCGCGAAAAACACGTTCGGATGCGCCTTGAGGTGCAGGCCCTCCGTCAGCACGCTGGGCGAGTGGATGTAGGTATTGCGGTGGATCTGGCCCCAGCGCAGGAACTTCGCATTCTCCAACCCGGGAATCAGCCGTAAAATCCGCGCCTGCTCGCCGAACTTCAGGTGGTTCTGGAAGCCCACCAGATTGTAGGAGTCGGCCCGGAGATTTTCAGACCGCAACTGCACCACCGCCCACGGTTGCCTGCCTGTGCGAGGGTCCCGAAGGCCCACCGGCTTCATCGGGCCGAAGCGCAGGGTGTCGCGGCCGCGCCGGGCCAGCTCCTCGATCGGCAGGCAGCTTTCAAAGTAGGGCAGCTTTTCCCACTCTTTCGCCTCGGCCGGCTCAGACGCAAGCAGCGCGTCCAGGAAGCGGTCATACTCCTCGCGTGTGAACGGACAATTAATGTAGTCCGCCGTACCCTTGTCCCAGCGTGCGGCAAAGTACACGCGCTCCATGTCGATCGTTTCCGCGTCCACGATCGGCGAGATGGAGTCGTAGAACGCCAGGTGCTCGTTGCCGGTCAATCGGGCTATTTCGTCTGAAAGCGCGTCGGAGGTGAGAGGGCCGCTCGCGATCACCGTGATGCCGCGTTCAGGATCGAGTGCAGTCACTTCCTCGCGATGCACCGTGATGCGCGGTTCGGCCGCAATCGCCTCGGCGATGTGCCGGGAAAACTCCACGCGGTCCACCGCGAGCGCGTGGCCCGCCGGTACAGCGGTCGCGTCGGCACAGCGCAGCAAGGGCGACCCGGCCCGGCGCATCTCCTGCTTCAGCAGCCAGGGCGCTGTATGCTCACTTTCACTCTTGAGCGAGTTCGAGCAGACCAGCTCGCCGAAATCCGCGGTCTGGTGCGCGGGCGTCCGGCAAACGGGGCGCATCTCGTACAGGTCCACGCTGACGCCGAGGCGTTCAGCCGTAAGCGCGGCTTCCGGCCCCGCGAGTCCCCCACCGATGACGCGTATAGAGGGTCGGCTCATCATGACTTCTCCCCCGCCTGCTCGCCCGAGGACAAGCCTGGGTGCTCCACATCTCGCTTTTGCGATGTGGGTTCCGACGTGGCCTGGGACGCAAGCACGGCGAGCCCATCCTCGGAAACCCGCATCCGCCGCCACTCCTCCATGCGAAACGCCCCGATGCGTTCATACACGCGGAGCGCCGGCTCATTCCACGTCAGCACGCTCCAGTCCAGTCGCGCGCAGTCCCCATGCACAGCCTCCGCGGCCACCCGCGCCAGCAGCGCCGTGCCGATACCGCGGCCGCGGTGCGCCGGCTGCACATACAGGTCTTCCAGATACAAGCTGCGGCCCTGCCACGTACTGTACGTTGGGTGGTACAGCGCGAAGCCGCACACCTCGCCGCCCGATTCAGCAACCAGGCAGGTAAAGTGCGGCTGGGGCCCCCAGCCATCGCGCAACAGGTCCGCTTCGGTGATCGCGACAGCATCAGGCTCGCGCTCGTACACCGCCAGCTCGACAATCAGCCTGTAAATCGCGGGCACGTCGGCCTCGGTGGCAGGGCGAATGGTGAAAGAATCGGGCACCCTCCCAGTATAAAGAGGGTGCCCCATCGCGCTTTCCCACAATTGCGACTCGCTAGCGAAGACCGCCCGAGGACCGAATCAGCTCGCCCGTGATCCAACTGCTGTCATCGGAGGCGAGAAACACCGCAAGCTTCCCAATGTCCTCCGGCTTACCCATCCGGCCGAGCGGCGTCTGGCTTACCATACCTCGCGCCATCTCGGATTCGTCCGTGAACCCCAAGGCTGCCGCGCCTTCGGTCGTCGTAGTGCCGGGATTGATCGAGTTGACGCGAATGCCTTTCGGTCCCAGCTCGTTCGCGAGCACGCCTGTGATCTGGTCCAAACCGCCCTTCGTCGCCGCATACACGGTAGAAGTCGGAAATTGGATCGTGGTGACATTGGAACCGATATTGATGATCGAGCCTCCCCTATCGCCGAAGTGCCGCGCCGCAGCCTGTGACGTGAGCAGAGGCCCAAGCACGTTGATGTTGAACTGCCGGTGAAACTCCGCTTCCGTAATTGCTTCAAGCGGCATCATGCTGAAGACCGCCGCATTGTTCACCAGCACGTTTGCCGGCCCAAACGCCTTCTCGGTCTCCGAGAACAGCCGCTCCACATCCGCAGCCTTCTCCACGCTCGCCTGCACGGCGACCGCCTTGCCGCCCGCGCCTGTAATCGCCTGCACGGTCTTCTCCGCGCCCGCCTTGTCCGAGGAGTAGTTCACAACAACCGAGGCACCCTCGGCCCCAAGCGCCTTTGCAATGCCCGCGCCGATACCCTTCGACGCACCCGTTACCACTGCGACCTTGCCTGTCAGTTTCGCCATCTTTCTCCTCTTTGCATGTTGCCGCTAGAACGTTTTTAAGGGAACTCTGATTAAGGGTGTCAGGGGTCAACATCGGCACTCAATAGAAAGGGCT
>CAXTSA010000072.1:235-10548 GCA_964246755.1 uncultured Acidobacteriaceae bacterium | reverse complement strand
CGTCAATCCCCCATCCGGGGTACGCCGCGCCGAATCACAGTACCTCCGTACTCGTTCCGCCCCTCGAAAGCATTCACCCGCCCCCTGCCGGCGCCAGGAGAATGTCAATCCCCCATCCGGGGCAGCTCGCGCCTCGGCACATAACCGAAGTAATGGTTTGCCCGCACGTTTATGCATCACCCTGCATATCTATGCATTTGCCCTGTCGAGAAAACACGCAAAAACACCCCCTTTGCGCACCCTTTTCGGCCACATTTCCACCCCATCGGGGAGCTTTAGCGCTCGCTCTTCAGCGCCGGCGACAGCACGCTCGCGCTGCCGTCCACCGGCGGGTGATCGAGCCCCAGGATCTCCGTGAGAAACGGATACACGTTTGTGTTTTCAAACGGCTTCAGCCTCACTCCACTGCGGATATCAGGCCCTTCCGCGTAAAACACCGCCCGCATTTCGGGGAACTGCCGCGCGTCCAGTCCGTGCATGCCTGGGTGTGGTGTCCGGTCCGGCGTCCCCACTCCCGGCGCGTGCGCGCGAATCGCCACCGGTCCCAACGGCACAATCACCGGGTCGCCCTCACGCGCATTGCCGTTGTAGTGCAGCTCCTTCGGCACGTCCGCCCGGCGGTACACCGCGAAGTGCGCGTCGGCGATCTTCAATTGCTGGTAAGCCTTTCCCGCGTCGGCCTCGCTGTTCGCATACAGCAGGTCCCCCGCCGTCTGGAACCTGGAGAGGTCCGCATACCGGTCCAGATCGATCCAGTCTCCCTCCTCCTTCATCATGCCGTGATCGCTCACGACCACCAGATCGACCGGCAGGTCGAGCGCCGCGATGCCGGCCCGCAGCTTGCCCACCGTCGCGTCCACCTCCAGCACAGCCGCGCGGGTCTCGGCGCTGTCCGGTCCGTACCCGTGCCCGGCATGGTCCACGTCAGCGAAGTACAGCGTAATGAAGTGCGGACGCTGGGCCTCGGGCAGCTTCAGCCAGGCCAGCACCTGCGCCACACGCGCCCCGTTCGGCACTTTCTCGTCATAGTGCAGGTAGTACGACGGCCTCACGCCACCGATCGCCGCCTCCGAGCCCGGCCAGAAGAAGCAGGCGGCACGCATCCCCTGCTGCTCGGCCAAAACCCACAGCGGCGTACCGCCGTACCAGCTCCCGTCGCCGCTCGTTTCGGGGTCGTTGTAGCTGTAGCGCCTGGTGTGGTCCTCATTCCAAAAGCTCATGGCGACGATGCCGTGGTGCTCAGGGTACAACCCCGTCACGAGCGTGTAGTGATTAGGGAACGTCACCGACGGATAGGACGGAAGCATGCCGTCCGGCGCGCTCGCGCCACGGGCCGCCATCGCCAGGAGGTTCTTCGCGCCGTACTGTTTCGCGTAGTCCCAGCGAAACCCGTCCAGCGACACGAACACTACATAATGCTTTCGCTCCTGCGCCGGCGCGTTCGGGCCGTGGTCCACCTGGATCACAGCGGGCCCGTGGGCGAGACCGGCAAACGAGAGCAGCAGCACAATCAGGATCGCGCTGAAACCCGTGGCAACTGCCCGTAACTTACGTCTTTTCATCACGAAACCGCCTTAGTGCAGCAGCAACGCCTGCGCGGCGACCAGCAATCCCAGCGCTCCAAACACCATGCCCAGCCCCCAGTACACCCGCAGCCGCGTCAGCAGTGTGATCGAGGTCACGACCAGGCCAATCTCCAGCAGCGCCTCCCCCAGGTCGAACCGCCCGGCCTTGCGCTCCGCGCGCTCCACCTTTTCATCGAACCCCCGCGCCACTTCCTGCTCGGCGGCAATATCCCCGGCCCACTTGGCCATATGCGCTTTGTAGGTCGCGACCGTCGCCTGCGCCGCGCCATTGTCGCGCAGGGCCATCGCGCTCAGCAGGTCCACGGCAAGCTGGGTGTCGTTCTGCCGAATCTTCTTCGCCTGGTACAGGTTCCACTGGTCGCTGGCCCGGGCCTGCATCAGCACCGCCTCGGTATGCGTACGATGGCCCAGCACGGTGACGACCGCGACCAGCACGGCCAGCACGCTCATCGAGAAGCTCACGGGTTTTTGGCTGTGCCCGTGCCCTCCGTGGCCGCCATGCTCGCCCTCTTCGCTGGCATGCTCATGCTGCTCGTGCAGCTCCTGTACCTCATTCGGTTCCATTTGCCCTCGCATCTCCCGTCGTCGAGGCTTATTCTAAGGCCGCAGACGCCAAACGCGACTTCGCGCCCGAATGGGCGCGGGGAACGCAAAAAGAAGGCGCTGAGCACGAAGCCCAACGCCCTTCGGTGAAACTTGGTTGTGGGTGCAAACCTTAGCGGATCGTCCCATTCAGCCCGTTCGGGAAAAATGCCCCGCCGGTACCCGCGGCGCCGCCGCCGTAAACGATGCTCAACACCTGAGCCGTCGTGCGGCCGATGACGCGGCCCGGCGATGGGCTGCTCGCCGACAGGCTCACATCGACGATCGTCGACGCGGTGCCGAGCGCGGTCGTGGTGGTGCCCACGCCGGTATCGTCCGCCGGATTGCTGCCGTCCAGCTTGGCGCGCGTCGCGGCAATGGCCTGGGAGAGAGTCGTGGCCGGCGGGCCGGGGCGGGCGATCTGGGGGCGGCGGCCGCCCCCGGGGGGCGGCCCGCGTGGTACGCCTCGACCGCATGAATATCGAGCGCCGCCGTCAGGTACGTCTTGCTCGAGATCAGCGGAGCCGCCCCGAGATACGCCGTGACACCAACGTCCTCAAAGATAAAGGCGCCGACCAGGAAGTTTGTCTCGTTCGCGAACGGGTCGAAGCCGCCAGTGATGCCCGCGGCCGCGGCCAGCGCGTTGAAGCTATCCACCAGGTTAATGTTCGGCATCCCGACCGCGCTCGTCGTGAGCGCCGAGCGCAGGAACTTGACATGGTTCAGCTCGTCATTCGCCGTTTCTGCCGCGTAGGCCGCGAGTTGGGGCGTGACGAAATTCACCTTGGTGCTGCCAGTCGTTTTGTAGGTGACGGTGCCACTCGCTTTGCCGCTGCCATCGGTGGTGTTCGAAGCATCGATGGTCGTGCCGTTGACGGCGAGCGAGTAGAACTGCGCCTCGAGATATTCCAGGTTCAGCGCGAAGTTGAGGATATCGCTGTCGCTCGGTGCCGTGGTCTGCGCGGCGGCATTGCGCGTCAGCGCCAAGCCGGCAAGCGCCGCACCGCCCATCAGCAGCGCTGAACGGCGGCTCTGCTTTGTTTCTTCTGTCTGCTGCACTTCCAGTACATTTTCCATAAATCTCCTGAGTTGCTCAAACCCGTTGCGGCCGTTCGTAGCCGCGGTTCGTGGCTGCGATTCGTGGCTGCGGTTCTAGGACGCGGTTTTAGGACGCCGACGCTTTGATGTTGCCGTTCAAGCCATTGGGGAAGAACCCGCCACTCGAAACGGCGCCCGCATTCTGGTCGAGGTACACGATGTGCAGCACCTGGTCCGTCGTGCGATTGAATGCCAGCGAGTTGGTGGAGTCGGCCGCGACGAACTGGGTCGCCGAAGGAGGCGCTTCGGTCGTGGTGGCCGGGCTGCTTGCGCCCGTGACCGCCGCGCTCGCATTGCCCCGAATCGCCGAGATCTGCCGCGCGTACGTCAGGTAGGGGTCGCCCAGGTAAATCAGCAGGGTGCGGATCAGGCCTGCGTGGTACGCCTCAACCGCCACAATGCTGCCGGCCGCGGCAAGCACCGTGGTCTTGTCGGTGATCAGCGCACCCGCGCCGTTATAGGCTGTGACTCCCACATCCTCAAACGTGAACGCGCCGACGATGAAGCTGTTTTCATCCGCGAACGGGTTGAACGTGGAGCCGATGCCGGCAGCCATCGCCGCCGCGTTGAAGGCGTTGGTGAAATCGATCGCCGGACGGTCGACCGGGGTTCCGCCGAGCGACTTGATCGCCGCGCGCAGAAACTGTACATGCAACTGCTCGTCCGCTGCGATCTCGACCGCGTACTGCTGGATCGCCGGCGTTGCGAACGTAACCTGCGCGCCGCCGGTTACCGTGCCGGGGCTCGCGCCGATGTCGGCCGCGGCCAGGCCTGTACCGGTTGCCGCCCTCAGGTAGAACTCGGCCTCAAGATACTCGAGATTTAGAGCGAAGTTAAGGATGTCCATATCGAGGTTGGGGCTCGAGGTTGCGGGCGGCGGTGTGGGCGTGCTGCTGCCGTTGCTGCTGCTGCCGCAACCGGCAGCGAGTGAAACCGCAGCCGCGGCCCCCATCCCTGCGCTTACGCCTGAGATAAATTTGCGGCGCGAAACCGTGTTTTGCATCACTGCTTTGAGTTTGTCCATGGGCCTTCTCTTTGACTGGTGCGTTGACTGATGCGATGACTCATGCATCGCTGGTTATGGAACGTTCTGAGCTTAGACTTGGATTGCAAGGCTGGAAAGAAAAAAGAGCGGCCATGATAGCCCGCTCTTTAACACTTTAGTAATTGTGTCGCAAACTGAAACGTTTGTCTTCGCGGATTTCGCCTCAAGCAGGCGAGCCGACCAGCAGGATCGGCATAGTTGGCGTCGGGGATCCTCCCTCCGGCTCCACCGTGATACCGAAGGCTTTCGCCGCCACCGCGCCGGGAAGCGAGGGCACCAGCAGGCTGCCGTTGCCGTGCGCATCCGGCGAGAACGTGCCGGCTGCCACGGGCTTGCTCCCATCGGTCGGAATCAGCCATAGCTCATAGACCTTTTGCGGCCGCAGGGGAGCCAGATTGCTCGCCAGCAGCAGCAACGTCCCGCTCTTCTGCTCGTAGGTGGCTTTGGCGGTCGGGGTTGCTGCCGCCTTCGGCACCGCGAGATTGACCCGCACCGCTGCGGGATCGGTCAGCGTGGCCAGGATGTGGCGAGCCTTGGCTTCCGTCGCCTCAATCCTCGCCGTCTGCTCATTTTGCGTGGCGAGCTCGGCGCGCAGGGCATCGCGGTCGTGCTTGAGCCCAAGCGCAACGGCAACCGCCGCGGCAGCCCCCGCCCAGCCGAGCCATCCCATCACACGGAGTGCGCCGCTTCGCCCCTGTGCCGCTTCGGAGTGCGACCGATCGACTGCCACAGCCCTCCCGCCATACGTGCTCAAGGGCGCCGGTGCCATTGCCGGTGGCGAGCTTGCCGCCTCTCTACTCAAGCTCGCCAGGAAGCGATCGCGGGAGCCGTCGGGAACTGCGACCGGCTCCACGGAAAGCGCGTACATGGCAAGGTCCTCGCGCACCTGCTTCAGCTCCTCGCGGCACTGCGCGCATCCTTGCAGGTGCTCGCGAACAATCGTGGCGTCTTCCTCGCTGAGTAGCAGCAGCGCGAACATGGCCAGATCTTCCGTTTCGATATGTTCGTTCCGGTTCATGCGTTCGCTGCCTTTCTCAGCGTCAGGACAGCGCGCCTGAGCCGGGTCTTGATGGTGCCAAGTGGGCTGTGGAGCCGCTCGGCGATCTCCGAGTGACTCAGCCCGTCAAAAAACGCCAGGTGCAGCACGGTCTGCTGCTCCTCCGGCAAATGGTCGATCATGGTGCGGGCCCGCGCCAGCAGCAGGTTCCGCTCCCCTTCCGCCGCGACATCCACGGTGGACAACAGCACCACGTCATCCGGCGAATCCGAGGGCCGGCGCCGCCGCAGCTGGTCGATGGCCCGGTTCCGCGCAAGCACGGCAAACCAGCCCGCCAGACTTCCCGAGTGTGCTTCCATCACCGGAGGTTTCCGCCAGATCCGCAGGAAGGTCTCCTGCATCACGTCTTCGGCGCCCGACGGGTCGCTCAACACGCGCAAGGCCACCGCGTACACCACGGGGGAGTGCCGGTCGAACAGCGTCACCATCGCCTGCTGATCTCCTCCGCGGATGCGGTCGAGCAGGCTGCCGTCATCTTCGCCCGGGCGGCCCTGCTCTGTCAGCTCTCTAGACATACAACGCACCATCTCGCAAAATGGGTTTCACCTATTTTCAACTTCGCTGCCCCTGCTCCAGATCGGGTTCAGGCTCACCGGAAAGATGCAGACTAAGCCAACACCGGACCCCCGCCCCGCGACATCGAATTCGTGGATTGCCCAAAAGCCTGCGAATGTGCCACGGCCAAGTACCGCTCTTTTACTCGCCCGGAAACAGCTAGAATCCGTCGACGAGAACTCCGTCCCAGAAAAGATGGATACTGGACCGACGCAAGGGTCGGCGCGGGCGCGGCGGTTTCTGCCCCAAACATCGAGAAAAGCTCACGCCGGATCCGGGAGTTCGCATGCGCGTTCTGATTGTGGAAGATGAGATACGCCTGGCTGAAAACTTATCGACGGCCCTGCGGGAGAGCTCCGGAATGGCGGTGGACCATGCCGATAACGGACCCGAAGGCGAGCAGCTCGCACTCGCCGGCTGCTATGACCTCATCGTGCTGGACCTGATGCTGCCCGGCCAAAGCGGCCTCCTGACGCTGCGCCGGTTGCGCGCCAAGGGTAATGCGACGCCCGTGCTCATCCTCACCGCTCGGGAAGGGGCCGAGTCCGTCATCGAACTGCTGAACGCCGGGGCGGACGATTACCTGAGCAAGCCGTTCGACCTGGGCGAGCTGCTGGCGCGCGCCAAGGCGCTGATCCGGCGCGGTAAAGGCAACGCGCAGCCGCTGCTTCGCGCCGGAGACGTCGAAGTTAATACCATCGAGCAGACGGTCCATCGCGATGGCCGGCCGATCGAGGTCTCGCCCACGGAGTACCGCATTCTCGAGTACCTGACGCACCGGCCGCGCGCCGTCGTATCCAAGCAGGAGCTGCTCGAGCACCTGTACGACTTTAACTGGCAGCACCACTCCAACGTGATCGAGGCGCACATCTCAAACCTGCGGCGCAAGCTCGATCGCGACAGCGCGTTTCCATTCATCGAGACTCTGCGCAGCCGCGGCTACCGGCTCTCCTTGTCCCCGGAAAGCAAGCCGTGAGCTCCCCTGCGCTCAGCGCCCCGGCACGTCTGCCGCGCAACTCGATCCTGCGCCGGTCAGTCGCAGCGGTTCTGCTGATCGAGTTGGTCGCGGCGTTTTTGCTGATTGCGGCGACTGCGGTCCACGAGCGGCGTGCACGCTTTCGAGCCCTGGACGCCACCCTGCATGGCCGGGCGAGCGCGCTGCTCGGCGCGGTCGCGGACGCGGACGATCCGGCGGATAACGTCGTCCTTGACATGACCGGCATCGACGTTCCCCGCGGCGACGTCTTCGAGGTTACGGAAGCCAACGACCGGGTTCTGGGGCACTCCGCGGAGTGGCCGCTCACGCCGGAGCGCGGCCGGAATCTGCTGAGGCAAGGGGATGCGGAGATCGCGGTGGGTGGGCGGCGCTACCGGTTTGTCGGGCTTCGGGGTGTGCGCGTTGTGGATCCCGGCGAAGCAGGCGGCGGCAAGCTGCACCGTGTGCTGGTGCTGTACGGCGCGCCTACTGAACACGTGCGCGAAGAGGTTTGGGAGGCGGTGCGATATTACGCGAGCACGTTCGCGGTGGTCATGCTGCTCACGGCGCTGCTGCTGGTCTGGTTTTTGAGGCGTGCCCTGTCACCCATCGACGAGCTTGCCGTCGCGGCCGCGAAGATCTCCACGCAGGCCTGGCAGTTCCACGCGCCCGAGAGCGCGCGGGCCACCCGGGAGCTCGCTCCGCTTGCCGCCGGCATTGAGGCATCCGTCGGACGCCTGCAGCAGTCGTTCGAGCAGCAGCGACGTTTTACCAGCGATGCCGCCCATGAACTCAAAACCGATGTCGCCATCATCAAGTCGTCGCTGCAACTGCTCACCATGCGGCCGCGCTCGGTCGACGAGTACCGGCAGGGGCTCGCGGTGGGCCTCGGCGACTGCGACCGGCTGGAGGCGACCGTGGGGGAGATGCTGACGCTGGCTCGCGTGGAACACGCGGACGTTTCGCGAGAGGCTGCGGGCCGGCAAAGCTCTGACCTCGACTGGCATGCTCAGGAGGCCATGCGCTATCTGGCGCCCATGGCGCAGCTCCGCGGTGTCGGCCTGCTCCAGAGCAGAACCGACTCCGGCCCGGTCGCTTTGTCCGGCAGGGACAGCGACCTGCTCTGCATCAACCTCCTGCAAAATGCCTTGCAGCACAGCCCTGCGGGCGGCAGCGTGTCGGTCGCGGTCGTCGCATCGGCAGGCGTGGTCTCCATGCGTGTTCAGGACAAAGGCGCAGGTATCGCTCCCCATCTGCTCGCGCACGTCTTTGAGCCGTTCTATCGCGCCGAAGACGCTCGCGACCGAAAACACGGCGGCACCGGACTGGGGCTTGCGATCTGCCGGGCGATCTGCGAGAAGGCCGGCGGTTCGATCCACCTGGAAAGCCGGATAGGAAACGGGACGCTGGTGACGGTCCGCCTGCCTGCTCGCTCGTAGCTCGCAGCGCGTTCGCCGCCCAGGTGCGTGGACGCTCCGACAAAGAGCCTCCTTCCCTTACTTTAAAGAGAACAGAAAAGCGGCTCCAACGACAGCGGCGCCGATCGTGATCCAAAGCACGTAGTCCCCGGCGTCGCCGCTTTGCAACACCCGCAGCGGCTTCAATGGACCTTCAAGAAACGCGCCCACACGCAGAGCTCGCGGCAGACGAAGCCGGAAGACGGACGTAAGCGCCAGGAAAAACGCAAGCGTGACAGCGAGCAGGCCGTGAGCAGCCGAGGCCGCGAACCAGTCGGCCGGCCAGAGTACAGGTGCAACCGCGGCATTGCGCCCGGTGTAAACGGTCTGGACATACGCGCTTCCATCGGCCATGCGACCGGCGGCAAGCAGCACGCCCGCACGAAGCCCAGGGAGAAAGCCGAGCACAGAGGCGCCCAACACGCACACCGCCGCGGGAGCATAGTGGTACGGAAAGATCCGCTGGTCCTCGGCCCGGGTTTCGGGCAGCTCGTCCACTTCCGCGGCGGCGTCGGAGATCGCCGAATCGCCCCATCCAAGAAAGATGTGCAGCCCGGAGCGCAGAACGGCTCCCCCGGTGAGAACACCGCTGACGATGAACGCAAGGAAAAGCCAATCGAGGCCGAACGGATCGGCGGCGTGGGAGCTGAGCGACTCTCCGGCCATCGTGAGGAAAGGCGGCGCCCCGGCGAGCCCCGCGGCACTGGCAAACCACAGCAGCGCTGCAAAGGGATACGGCCGTCCACGCCCGAACAGCTTGGGTTCGCTAATCGTGCGCAAGCTCTGCAGCAGGATGCCGGAGCAGAAAAACAGGCTTGACTTGACCAGCGCATGCGCAAGCAGGTACGTGAGAAAAGCGGCTACAGCCAGGGGCGAGTGCAGCGCGAGCGTGATCAGCATCAGGCCGGCATGGCTGATCGTTGAAAACGCGAGCATGCGCTTGAGATGATGCTCGGCGTAAGACATAATGCCGCCCAGCAGCACCGTGCCGAGGCCAAGCGCGAGCAGAATAGCCCGGAGCCGTCCGGAATGCGCGATGAGCGCGCCCCCGAAAACTACCGTATGCAGCCGCAGCACGGCATATAAACCAAGCTCCACCATGAGGCCGGAAAACAGCACGCACACCGATGTGGGTGCGACCGCGTGCGCGTCCGGCAGCCAGAAGTGGAACGGAACAATAGCGCCCTTGATGAGGAACCCGCAGGTCAGAAGGGTGGCGGCGAACAGCACCACGGGGTCATGCCTGCCGCCGGCCGGCGAGCCCAGCGTCGTGCCCAGTGTCGTGCCCAGCGTCGACCCGATTTGGGCCATGTTCAGCGCACCGGTCACAGAGTAAAGCATCGCGATCCCGGTGAGCACCATGAAGGCTGCGATGGTATTCGTGACGGCGAAATTGAAGGCGCCCTGCAGTGGCGCGGGTTCCTGCGACTTCAGGCCGCACAGCGCAAAAGCCGCTGTGCTCATCAGCTCGAAAAACACGAACATGTTGAACAGGTCGCCGGTAAGCGCGAAGCCACACATGGCGGCGAGAAAGACAAGCATGAGCGGGTGGTAGTGGTTCGCGCCGGCATCCACAAACCGCCACGAGAAAACGAGCGCCAGAAAGGCGAGCAGCGACGCCAGCGTCGCAAGACCGGCGGATGCCGGATCAATCACGAAGGAGATGCCGACCGCCTGATGGCCGCGCGGGTACCAGCCGCCAAACCAGTACACGATCGTGTTGTCAAGCGAGTGCCGCAGCAGAAACGCGCACAGCAGAAGATTGACCCCGGCGGCGGCAATCGCGAGCGTATCCGCAGCGGCGCGCGAGAGCCACTGGCGCAGGCCGGCGATCACCGCGGCAGCAAGCAGTGGGAGTGCGACAGGGAGCGGCGGCAGCGCGGCAGCGGGCGGCGTCATGCTTCGCGTCAGCCTTGCATCGTACGTAGGTCGGCCGGGTCCACGGTCGCTGCGTTTT
>CAXTSA010000072.1:0-222 GCA_964246755.1 uncultured Acidobacteriaceae bacterium | reverse complement strand
AGCAGCAGCGCGACCACCACCGCCTCCACCACAACGTCTGTCAACATAAGCGCCTGCACTACGGGGTCGACCGCAGGCGTGCCAACGGGAATGTCGGCGAAAACCGGCGCGGTGCCTCCGGCGCGGTAGCCAATGGCCAGCAGCAGCATGTCCGTCGAGCTCTGCAGCACGGCGAGGCAGACCACGGAGTGCACCAGGTGGCGGCTCGAGACCAGTCCGTAC
>CAXTSA010000071.1:0-10642 GCA_964246755.1 uncultured Acidobacteriaceae bacterium | reverse complement strand
CATCCTCCATCCTCGCCCTCTCCACCAAAACGGGAATTGCTAGACGTCAAGCCTTTTACGGCTTGACCTCCACGACAGCCAGGCCGCTGGAGGGGAGGCGCAGGGTAACTTTGCCGTGCGCGATGGGCATAGGCTCGCGTGAAGCGAGGGTGCCCAATCTCTTGAGCTGGGCGATTTGGGCGAGCGAGGGGTATTTCGGGGAGCCCATCTGCTTCCAGGCATCGAGGGTGACGCCATGTTCGGCGTCGACTCGGCGGACCGTAGCGGTTGCGGACGAGGGCAGGCCGGGCAGGGTGAGGGTAATGGTTTTGTCTGGGACGGTGGAGCCGGGGGGCTCGGCGAGGTTCCAGGCAGCCAGGACCAGGGTGCCATCTGCCCGACGGGTAACGAGGAGGTCCTTGGCCGGGGACGGGAGGCGGGTGTCCCCGAGGGTATGGAGCAGCGAGAAATCGAGGAAGGCGGGTTTGGGGATGTCGCGCTCGGCAATGAGGCCGTAGCCGCCGTAAAAGGGGGTTTTGACAACGCCCTGCTCTTCGAAGACGTCGGAGAAGGTCCAGTAACTCATGGACTGCACCAGGCCGTCGCACTGGCGTATGGTATCCGCCATCCAGGGGCCCATGTAGATGGAGTCGGTGATGGGCTGCTCGTTGGCGTAGGTGGCGTTAAACTCGCTCCAGATGAGGGGGAGCCGGGGCATCGCGGAGTGCTGGATCTCCTCGTGAACCTTGGCGACGGCGGCGGAGACCATCTGGTGAGGAGCCACCGGGCGTCTGTCGGCAAACACGTCCGCGGTCACATCGTTGCCGTACACGTGGGTGGAAACGAAGTCGAGCGGGACATGATTCTGCGCGGCGTGCGCAATCATGGCGTCGACCCAGGCGGCCTGCGCGGTTGCCGGACCGCCGATACGCAGGCGCCCGTTGACGGCCTTGATGGAGCGGGCAGTGTTGTCGTAGAGCTCGAAGTAGGTAGCCTGCGCGGGGCGGCCGGTCCAGAAGTCGATGTTGGGCTCGTTCCAGACCTCGAAGTACCACTGCGCGACTTCGTCGATGCCGTAGCGCTCCACAAGGTGGGCGGCAAAGGCGGTCATCAGGGCGTTCCACTTCGCGTAATCTTTCGGCGGCGAGACGATCTGCTTGTACCAAAAGGCGTGGTAGTCAAGGCGGGCGGCCAGTTTCTTCGGCATAAAGCTGATCTCTACGAACGGCTTGACGCCCCCGGCGAGCAGGCCGTCGTAGATCTGGTCGACGTAGCTCCAGTTGTAGACGGGGTTGCCGTTCTTGTCTTCGTCGTAGACCCCGATATCGTCGTCGAGGATGGCGTGGAAGCGCACGTATTTGAAGTCCGTGGCGGCCTTGACGGTTTGGAGGTCGCGGCGGTAGTCGTCGCGCAGGGAGAGCACGGCGCGGCCGGAGCCGAACATCTGCTCCCAGAAGTGGGGGAATGGGCTGCCGGGCGCTTTGAGGTCGAGGGTGATCTGCTCGGGGATGGTTTCCGGGCTTTGCGCCGGGACAGCAACCGGGGAGAGCAGGACGGCGGCGAGGATGGTGAGCGGGAGAAAGCGGGGCATCGCTGAGGGGCTCCTTCTGGGTCGGGAACCATTCTAAGGGGTTTCACTGCACCTATGCCGGCTTGGTTGTGAGCGGCCCTCCGTCGTCGCGCTCGCGCATCCCATGCACAAGAACAAGAGCACAAGGAGAAATGAAACGGATGAAGAAACTTCTGGTCACACTCGGCACATTGCTGGCGGCTGCCAGCGCATTGGCATTCTTTACCGGGCGGCAGGCAAGCCGCAGGCAGGCGCGCATCTCCGCACGCGACGCTGCGGCTTTGCTGTCCCAGGCGTGGAGCGATCATCACACGCGCGCCTGAACGGCGGGGTCTTCACGAGTGCAGGACGCGGGTTTGGGTGTCGTGGCCCTGCACTTTGATCTTCCTTGCGAGCCCAAGGAGTCCCAGCAGGCGGATGCCCCAGTAGTTGACGTCGAGCTCGTACCAGGCAAGGCCATGGCGCGCGGAGACGGGGTGGGCATGGTGATTGTTGTGCCATCCTTCGCCGCCCGACAGCAGGGCGACCCACCAGTTGTTGCGGGAGTCGTCGCGGGTCGAGAAACGGCGCGAGCCCCACATGTGGGTGGCGGAGTTGACCAGCCAGGTGACGTGAAGACCGACCGTGACGCGCAGGAAAATCGCCCACATCACCCAGGAGATGCCCCGGTAAGGGTGCCAGCCGCCGGCGAGCGAACCCGCAAGCAGGAGACCGATGCCGAGCGCGGTGACCGGCACCCAGTGCCAACGGCTGAGGGCGCGATAAAAGGGCTGGCGGAGCAGGTCGGGCACGTAGCGGTTGAGCAGCGGGTCGTGATTGTGAAGAGGACCCCAGAGCATCCAGCCCATGTGAGACCACCAGGCACCGTCGCGGGGAGAGTGCGGGTCGCCGGGCTTGTCGGTCACTTGATGGTGGAGGCGGTGGACGGCGACCCAGAAGATAGGGCCGCCCTCGAGCGCGAGCGTGGCGCAAGCGGCCATCGTGTACTCAACCCACCTGGGGGTGACAAAACCGCGATGCGTGAGCTGGCGATGATAGCTCATGCCGATGCCGACATTCTGGGCCAGCACCCAGGTAACGGCGGCGATGGCAAGCGCGGACCAGGAGAAAACGAAAAGGGCGGCGAAGGCCAGCCCGTGGAAGAGGATAAGCGCGGCGGCGAGCTTTCCGTTGAGTGGTCCTCGGCGCTGTTGGAATGCCTGAGAGTCGGCCTCGGCGCGAGTGTCGGGCTGTGTCTCCATCGGCGCCCCGAGCAGAGGATTTGAGATCGTGGACTTCACCGGTCTAGGCTAGCAGGCGCGCGCGCAGGCATGATGTAAAGGCTTCGTAATAGAGGGATGGTCCGCACGGAGAGCGGGCATAGAATGATGCTCGGATGGCTTTAATGCTTGTGCAGGTTTAAATAAAAGTTGAGGCCTATACCAAGAAGAGCGATGCCCCCTGTTACCGCCAGAGTGATGAGGGAACCAAAGACCGCGAAGAGGACCTTTGCCGAGTGGACGTCCTTACTAATGGAATCCAGCTTCGATCGCTGTTCTCCTGCTTCGGCTTTCAAACCTTCTATGGCGTTTCTCATTTGTCCTACCGTGTCCTGCACTCGCATTACGATTTCCACCGTATAGCTATAGTCACCGGACGGCTGAGGTGGAGATGTTGGGTAGTCCTCCGGGCTGGTCGGCTTGTTTGACCGCACTGGCCGAGCAGGTTTCTGAGATTCAGGCATAGGCAGGAGCCGATTTGGCCGCGAGCCATTCCCAAACGTCAGGCTTGGCTAAACCGAAGTGGCGTCTGATAGGGGCAATGAAATGGACCGTCTTTTCAACCGAAAGATCAAGCAAGTCAGAGACATCTTTGCTCGTGGGCTTCTGCGAACTGATAAGCCACTTGCCTGGCTCGATTTGGTGACGTTCTTCCTCAGGAATGGCTCGAACAACTGCAAGATCGACCGCTCCAGCAGTGTCCATGAGGGAGATCAATAGGTATGTGGCCATTATGCAAAACCTACCATCAAAGTGCACCAGGGTGCAAAGGTCTGCGTGCGCTCAGTACTTAGGTACCGAGGGGTCGATTTCCGCGCTCCAGGCTGTAATCCCGCCGGCCAGGTTTTCGACCTGAAAGCCCTGGCCTTTCAGCAGTTCGGCTGCGGTCTGGCTGCGGCCGCCCGACTTGCACTGGACGACGATGGTCTGGTCGCGGGGAAGCTCGGCGGTGCGCGCCGGGAGCTCGCCCTGAGGGATAAGATTGCCGCCGAGGTTGGCCAGCTGGTACTCCCAGGGCTCGCGGACGTCGAGAACGAAGGGGTTTTCGCCGGAGTCGCGGCGGCGTTTGAGCTCAGTGACGGAAATTTGCTCGATTCCATTTTGCTGGGGCAAGGGGGCTCCTTTGGTGACGGCTTCGGTGACGGATTCCTGCGCGCCCGAGACGCCGCAGAACTGGTTGTAATCGATCAGCTCGGTAACCGTTGGATGGGTGCCGCAGACGGGGCAGTCGGGGTTTTTGCGAAGTTTGAGCTCGCGAAACTTCGTCGCGAGGGCGTCGATGAGCAGCAGGCGGCCGATGAGCGGTTCTCCAATTCCCAGCACCAGCTTGATCACCTCGGTTGCCTGCAGCACACCGACCAGGCCCGGGAGAATACCAAGCACACCGCCTTCAGCGCAGGAGGGAACCAGGCCCGGCGGCGGCGGCTCGGGGTAAAGGCAGCGATAGCAGGGCCCCTCCTTGGTCGCAAAGACGCTGCACTGGCCCTCGAACCGAAAGATCGACCCGTAGGCATTGGCCTTGCCCGTCAGCACGCACGCATCGTTGACCAGATAGCGGGTCTGGAAGTTGTCGGTGCCGTCGGCGATGACGTCGTAATCCGCAAAAATCTCAAGCGCGTTCGCGCTGGTCAGCATGGTGTTGTGCTTCACAATGTTCAGCGCCGGATTCAGAGCGTGGAGCTTATTGGCGGCGGAGTCGACCTTGAGCTTGCCGACGTCGGGGGTCGCGTGGATGATCTGGCGCTGAAGATTACTGATATCTACCGTGTCGAAGTCGACCAGCCCGAGCGTGCCGATCCCGGCGGCGGCGAGATAGAGGGCAAGCGGTGCGCCAAGGCCCCCGGTGCCGACGCAAAGCACGCGCGCGGCTTTCAGCTTCCGCTGGCCTTCAAGTCCCACCTCGGGGAGGATGAGGTGGCGGGCGTAGCGCTGGAGGTCGTCGGTGGTTAGCTCGGGTAGGGTAGATATTTGTTCGGCAATGGCGGTGGGCATGGTAGCTGCTCCGTTGGCTAGCGTGATGTTGTCGCGTATGTACTTGCGCCGAAGGCGCCGCCGCCTGGACGGCTAGTCCCGGTTAGTCCCGGCTAGTCCCCGCCGGCTATGGAGGGGATGATGGAGAGGGCGTCCGATGGCTTGGTCGCGGTGGCCTGCTTTTCGGGGAGGTAGCGGACGTCTTCATCGTTGAGGTAAAGGTTGACAAAGGCGCGCAGCTTCCCATCCTCGGTGAAGAGGTGGCGCTTGAGCTCCGGGTTGGCGCTGGTCAGCTCGACGAGGGCGGCGTCCACGGTTGCGGCTTCGACAGAAACAGTGGCCTGCCGGCCGGTGTAGGCGCGCAAGGGCGTGGGGATGTGGATTTGCATGAAGTCCTCGTGGGAATAGATGTGCGGGAGGAGTCTGGCGGTGCACGGGAAGCTCGCTTGCATAGAAGAACCCACATCTCAAAAGCGAAATGTGCGGCACCGTGCAGCATAGCGAAGCCAACTTCCCATAACGGCGTTTGTAAGGACCTAAGACCCGCGAGCTTTCTCCACCCACACCCTTGGTGTAACGCCATAGGTGCGGCGGAATGCAGCGACGAAGGCGCTTGCCTGACTGTAGCCAACAGCAAACGCGGCCTGCTTAACCGAACTGCCACCAAGAAGATGTTCTAACGCTCTTGTGAGGCGTACTTGATGCCTCCAGGAGTAAGCGTCGGAGCCGACCTCTGCTCTAAAAAGTCTCTGCAAGGTTCTCGTACTGAGGCCTGCTTCTCGGCACACAGCCTGAAGTGACGGAGCTTCGGAGAGGGTTTCGAGGATCAAGGTGGCGGCTCTCAAGGCCCGCGTGTCTTCCGGCATCCGGATCTCTACAGGAACGGAAGTAGCGCGACTGACATGTACAGCGATGAGGTCACGCACTGCACGCTCTTCGGCATTTGCCAGACGTAAGCGCCCTATACGCACAGCTTCTACGATCAACTCGCGGAGTAGCGGCTGGATAGAGACAACGTCGCATGCAGGAGCCGGCCGCCTAACGAGACCAGAGCGCAGGTACAGCGTGCGCATGGAGACCGCAGATGACATGCGAATCCGATGGGGTAGAAGCGATGGGACCCAGACGGCGAAGCTAGGCGGGATCAGCCAGACTGACTGGCCGGAGTGAATTTCCATCACACCATGGGTCGCGTAGATGAGCTGGTCTGAGCCGTGGGCGTGCTCCGGAATGCTGTAACCAGATGGATAGTCATACGCCAACGTTGAGACGGAGACACCCGGCCCTGGATCGAGATTGCGACGCAAGAGCGGCTGGCGCATACGCGACATCCTATGTCGCTTTAGCAGTCTTGCGCCATGGTGATTTCGACCTTGAAGATCATTACATGAACCCATCCGGCCCACTCTCGGCACACCCGGTCATCGCCTTTGCCACCATCGTTGACGTTGAACGAGCCAAGCACTTCTACCGGGATACGCTGGGGCTCACACTTATGAACGAAGTGCCACCATTCGCATTGGTTTTCGACGCAAATGGTGTGATGGTACGTCTGCAGATGGCGAAGAAGCTGCCAGAAGCATATGGAACCGTGCTCGGGTGGCAGGTTCCTGAGATAGGGCGCGTGATGGAGAATCTAAGGGCGGTCGGCGTGCAGTTCGAGCGTTTCGACGGTCTCGTGCAAGATGGGTCTGGAGTCTGGGCTTCGCCTACTGGCGCGAAAGTCGCTTGGTTTCGCGACCCTGATGGAAACGTCCTCTCAACACCCTGCGTGTGAGATTCCGGCGAATACCCATGCGACTAGCCGTTAGTCCTGCAAAGTCGCAATCTCGCCACTAACGGACCGAAGCGGCCCCGCCTAGAGGCCGGGAGTCTGGTCAACTTCCCACAACGGCTTTTGGACTAAGCCGCTGGCGCAGTGTACGCTGCGCGTGCAACACTCCTGACATCATGGGCTGTACGGGCGTCCTGAATTGATCGTCGCGATCTCCGGCTAGGTCTTAGCCAATGAGCAGCTTACAGGCGACAATCGATTCAAATCCCATAGACTGCCCGCATCCGCCGCAAACGCCAGCGGCCTTCTCCAAACGCCCCTACCAAAGCGCAAGCGCTTCCTGCACCACTTCCTTCTCGTGGTGAATCCTACCCGTCTCAATGGCATGGCGCGCAAAGGCTTTCTGGTCGGCGGTAAGCTGAACATCCATAGTCATCAGACTAGGAATGCTGAGTACAGATGTCAATTCTTGCATTGGCAACAAAGCCATTGTGCCGATGAAAATCGGTTGGGTTCTCCTTCCAAAGCCATGCCGAATCATAGCTACCGCGAAGTCACATCCTGTGAAGCGACCGAGCGGGCCATCACGAACGACCGTCCTCTACCCTTTACCCTCCGGCAACTCGACCTCGATCGGTTCGTCGATAAATTGTTTGTCATCTTCGGTGCTGCCTTCGAGGCGGAAGGAGTTAGTCAGAGCGGCGCGGCCTTTTTCAACGGCGGTGATGACATAAGAGCAGCCGAGCCAGTGGGCTTCAGCAAAGTCTGTCTGAGACCACTGGGCGGGGTGGTCGGGGTGCGAGTGGTAGAAGCCAACGATATCCCAGCCCTGGCTCCGGGCTTCGCGCTGAATGCGAATGAGCTCGGCGGGGGCGATCGAGTAGCGGTTGTGCGCGGAGTCGGATCGGGTGTTGCCGGCGCGGACCGCGGAGTCGACCCGGTTGGCTTCCGGGCTTGCGTGGCCGAGCAGAACGCCGCAGCACTCGTGAGGGTAGGTTTCCTCGCCGTGCATGCGCAGCGTGTTATGGACGAGCTGGGTCAGCTGTAGCACTGTTATTCCTCCTCCCAGAATCGTTCGCTGAGGTACTTGTCGGCGGCGTCGCACAGCACGGTGACGATGACAGCCTCGCGCCCGGCCGCAGCTTCTTCCTCGGCGACCTGAAGGCTGGCCGCGATGTTGCCCGCCGCCGAGACCCCGACCAGCAGTCCCTCGGTCCTGGCCAGGCGGCGCGCCATCGCGTGGGCGCGCTCCGTCTCCATCTCGAGGTTGCGGTCGGCGAGCGAGGGGTCATAAATACGCGGGACGATGGCGGTGGCCATGTGCTTCAAGCCTTCGAGGCCGTTGAAGGGCGAGTCGGGCTGCATGGAGTAGCAGCGGATGGCGGGGTTGAGCTCCCGCAGTCGCCGAGTCGTTCCCATAAACGTCCCGCTGGTGCCGAGGCCGGCGACGAAGTGGGTGATGCGGCCTTCGGTCTGCTGCCAGATCTCGTTGGCGGTGGTGCGGTAGTGGGCCTGCCAGTTATTGTCGTTGCCGTACTGGTCGGCGTAAAAGTATTTTTCCGGGTCGCCCGCGGCCAGCTCGCGTGCCTTGCGGATGGCGCCGTCGGAGCCGTCAGCGGGATCGGTCCAGACCACGTGGGCCCCGTAAGCAGCCAGGATGCGCTTGCGCTCGGGCGAGACGTTGGTCGGCATGCAAAGGGTAACGGGGAAGCCCATAGCGGAGCCGAGCATGGCGTAGGCGATGCCGGTGTTGCCGCTGGTAGCGTCGAGCAGGTGCTCGGCTTCTTCGGGCGAACGGATGGAGGAAGAAGCGGGCCGAAGGCGGCCGGCGGCCTGCGCCGCGTGAACAATGGCAGTGGCGGCGCGATCTTTCACGCTGCCGCCGGGGTTGGTCCACTCGGCCTTGCCCAGAATCTGTACGCCGGGCAGGTGGGCGGTCAGCTTGCCCATGCGGAGCAGCGGCGTGTTGCCGACGCGGGCGTGGGGGACGGTGCCGAGCAGGCCCGTGTCCGGCTCCGCTGGGCTCTGTGGCTCGATGGCTGGAGTGCTGGCTGCCATACTGTGGTTCGCTCCCTTTCCTGTGGCCGCCGGATTGCCCCCGGGCCCGGCCTGTGCGACAGTTCTGAGTGTAGCTAGAGTCCGGATCGCTTCCCTTGGGAAGCATCTCCCCCTGAAAGTTGACCCTGCCATGTTGAAGAAAGACAAGCAACCTACGTTTGACGAGTCGCTGGCCAAGCTGCGCGGATATAACTTTGATGTGTCCGCCCCCGGCGCCGTCGCAAAGCCTGCCGGCGCTGTGCGGATTGACAAGTACGGCTGCGGCGCGGTGGTGGCCCCCGGTAAGGGTGCGCCGGTCATGGTGGTCAAGGGCGGGGTGGTCATCGATGGCGAGATCGGCCATGTGCTCGACCGCGGCTACCAGAAGTTCATCAAAACGGCGAGCACGGTGCGGCCCGCAACGGCCGACCACCTAAAGGCGCTGCACCGGTTCAACGAGGAGCTGCGCCAGGCCATCGGGGGGATTTCTCTCTATAACGAGAGCATGGGCTCGGTGAGCGACGAGTATGTGTATGACCGGGTGAAGGGGCGCAACCTGCCGGAGGCCGACCGGCCCGTGCCCGCCTGGGAGAAACCGGTGGGGCCGGGGACGCCGGGCGAAGTCTCCTAGCGCGAATTGAGGTTACTTCGCTCCGCTTCCGCCGGCGCTTTGCGCTCCTTGTGTGCTCGACCCCGCCGGCTTTCCGGATGGTGGAGAAAGCGCGGCGATGACCAGGCCGGGGTTGAAATCGATGACCCTGAGAAAGGCCCTCGCCGAGGCTTCCGGGGTTCGCCGCCTGGCTTCCCAATGGCGTACCGCGTCGACTGAAAACCCGAACGTGGTTGAAAAGCGAGCCTGGGACATCTTTAATTTCCCGCGGATTTGCTTAACATCAACCGACTCCGGAATGTACGCCTTGAAGCCCTGGCGCTCGCCTTCCATGTAGTACTGCGCTTCCGAGAGTCCTTGCAGCATTTCTTCGAAAAGCCGGCTCATTATGTCCCTCCGTATTGCCTAAAGAACTGTGTTGCTGCCTTTCGCAGCGCGTTCTGTTCCGCCTTGCTCAGAGTGCCTTTCTCGTTTTTGGCGTAGGCCGTGATCAGAAAGACAGGCATCGCAGGCCCGCCGTACAGATAGATCACCCGGGACCCGCCTCTCTTGCCGATTCCTGCTCGTCCGAAACGGAGCTTGCGGTAACCGCCGGTTCCCGGCATGAGATCGCCAGCCAAGGGATTGTGCGCGATCGCGGTAATTACTTCTTCTCGCTCCGAGTCGGAAAAGAGTCCATCGGCGGCTTTGAGAAACACCGGCGTTTCGACCACCGTTTGCACACAAATCACACTATGCCATTGGCATATGACTGTCAATTGCCCTCAACATGAGCCTTCAGGAGCTCTGGAAGGCATTGCCGAAGAATGATCGACCGGTGCGCGCCTGCCTCGGAAGCAGTAGTTCTGCCGGTCAGCTTCCCCGTTGCTTCGCCCGCTCGCGCTGGAGTTCGCGGTACGCGTCGCTCTTACCTAGGCCGCGCTCGCGGGCGGCTCGTTTGAGCGCGTCTTTCTCTTCCAGACCAAGGGTTGCGCGCAGCTCGGCGACCCGGGCCGCGAGGGACTGCGTCGCGGTCGTGTCTGCCGCGGCGCTGGAGCGGATCTCAAGCAGCAGGACCATTTCTCCGCGCACCCGCTCGCGCGCGGCGAGCACCTGTCGGACCTCGGAGGCGGTCCCGCGCACGAACTCTTCGTGCAGCTTGGTGAGCTCGCGGGCGACCACGACGCCGGCTCCGGCGCCGAAGACCGCGTCGAGGTCGGCGAGGGTGTCGAGAATGCGGTGGGGCGCTTCATAGAAGACCTGGGTCCCGGGCAGCGGGGTGGCTGCGAGACGTTCAAGAGCCGTGCGCCGGGCCCCGGATTTCTCGGGCAGAAAGCCGTGAAAGGTGAACTGCCCGGTCGGGAGGCCGGAGGCGACGAGCGCAGACAGGGCGGCGCTGGCGCCGGGGATGGGGAAGACCGGGAGACCGGCCTCGATGGCAGCGCGGGCCAGAAGCATCCCGG
>CAXTSA010000070.1:9826-10693 GCA_964246755.1 uncultured Acidobacteriaceae bacterium | reverse complement strand
CCTGACCAGACACCGGCCACATCGGTGTAGTCCGAGGGGGAAAAGGTATAGAGTTTGCGGTGACTGCCGATCTCCTGCCACTTGCGCGCCTCGGGGATCTTCGCGTCATCAATATTGGGCGTCGGCAGCATCTTCGTGATTTCAACCCCCGTAGCCTTGCGCAGCGCCAGCGCGTAGGCGGCCTGGTGCACACCGCCTCGGACCATCAGATAGCCAATCACATCGCGCGCGGCCTGGTTGGTCGTCATCTGGTAACAGCGGTGCTTGTGCATGCGCGCACCGGTTTCAAGGAAGAAGTTGTGGAGCAGGTCGGTGACCAGGTTGCCGCTTGAGAACACATTGGCGCCAGTCCAGAAATGGCCCATGGAATCCATCACCTGGTGGCCGCCGCCGCCTACGATGGTGTGGTGCGTATTGCGCAGATTCTTCGCTTCCTCCAGAGGCGCGCTCGTCGGTTCGCCTTCGGGGACACTGCCTTCCAGCATCAGGTTGATCGCCGTCGACACCAGCTCGACATGGCCCAGTTCCTCGGCGGTGATGCTGGCGACCAGGTCGTAGAAGGGCTTGAGCTTCTTCTTCTCCTTGAAAGCGAACGACTGGTGCAGGTAGTTGTTCAGGGTTGACATCTCGCCGAACTTTCCGCCGAGCAGCTCCTGGATGGCCGCGGCGCCGTTCGGGTCGGGATTCTTCGGTTTTTCCAGTGGGATCAAGAGTTTGTCTACGCGTAGAAACATGGGAGGCCTTTCATCGCTGGCAATGAGGAGTGGGAAGGAAGCGGGTTCCGACACCACGGTACGTCGAACTGCCGGGTCCGGCTTGATTGGGACTTTCGTGCCTCGTCTTTACGAGACACACACCACATTAGAT
>CAXTSA010000070.1:0-9816 GCA_964246755.1 uncultured Acidobacteriaceae bacterium | reverse complement strand
AAGCAAAGCCGCCTTCACCGCGCCACAGACTCGGGTCGAAGAAAGCAGGGGCGGCCAAAGCCGGACAAAAAGGGCAAGACACGAAGGTCACCTCGAGCCGGCTGACATTCGGCCCCCCCTTCGAGTAGCATTTCATCCGGGGAGCCTGCTCACCAGCCGGGCTCCCGCGGAGTCGCATGCACATGAAGTATTCCCCTGCCCGCTGTACCGCGCGTCGTTACCCGGAGTCCGGCTTTACGCTGATGGAGCTGCTGATCGTGATCTCCATCATGCTCATCCTGATGCTCATCGCGATCCCGAACTTTTCCGGCATGAAGATGCAGGCCAACGAAACCTCGGCCATCCAGAGTCTGCGCGCGATCTACCAGGCGCAGATCCAGTACCAGACCAACTATCCGGCGCAGGGTTTTGCCTGCGCCCTGCCCGCGCTTGGCGGCGCAGCCAGCTCGGGGGCGCCCTCGCCCACCCAGGCGCAGGTGCTGCAAGGCGACCTGGCCGGCGGACAGAAGAGCGGCTACACCTTCTCCGTCATTAACTGCACCAAGGTCACGGTCAATAACCAGGACCAGTACACCGGCTACGAAGCAATCGCGGTGCCGCAGGCGGTGGGTAAGACCGGCCATCGCGGCTTCTGTATCGACCAGCAGGGTGAGGTCAAGGCCGATCCGGCGGGCGGCTCCAACTGCACCCAGAACCTGCAGTAAATACCTCCGGGCGCCGCAAGGATGTGCCCCTGCGGCGCACCCGCTCCCCTATTCCTGTGCCCATGCTTGCCTTGCCTTGCCTTCGATGGCTGCTCGTGAGCCTCTTTCTGATGCCGGTGATCTCGGCCCAGAGCCCCTCGAAGCCCGAAACGGCGCAGCCCTCCGCGGCCCAGTTCGCGAAGCAAATCGACGGGCACTATAACGCCCTTCGCTCGCTCCGGGTCGAGTTTACGCAGAGCTATGACGGCATGGGCATGCACCGCGTCGAGCGGGGCACCCTGCTGCTCGCGAAAGCCGGCCGGCTGCACACTGGATTTGAAACGGGAAAGATGCGCTGGACCTACGCCGAGCCTGCCGGCAAGCTGTTCGTGCTCGACGGCAAAGACGCCTACTTCTACACGCCCGGTCAAAACGAGGTGCAGCGCGTACCAGCCAGGCAGCTTGACGACCTGCGCTCCCCTCTGGCGCTGCTGCTGGGCCATGCCGAGTTGGCCAAACAGCTCTCGGAGCTCGCCCTTCAGCCTGCCGCCGACGGCAGGGCAACCGTGTCCGGTGTGCCTCGCGGGCTCGAAGGGCGCGTCTCCCGGCTCAGTGTGACGGCCGCCCCCGACGGCACTATTTACGAGTTGGTCGTCGAAGAAACCGACGGAGTACGTAACAGCTTCCACTTCTCCGGCGAGGTGGAGAACGCGCCGGCGCCCGGTTCCGCCTTTGCGTTCGCCCCGCCGGCCGGCACGCACGTCGTTAATGGCATGCCGCCGATGTAAATCCTTGCAGCCGCGCCTCCCCGATGCTGCCGGGGGAGAGCGCGCACCCCGAGCGTATGCTGAAGCCCATGCGCCTCTTCCCTCTAATCCTTCTAGCTTTCCCGCTCGCGGCTTCCGCACAGGCCGTCGCCCCCTGGCAGTTGGAGCCAAGCGAAACCACGGCCGACCTGCGCGGGGTGCATGCGGTCGGCGGCGGGGTGGTGTGGGCCTCGGGCACAGGCGGCACCGTGCTGCGCTCGCAAGACTCGGGCTTCGAGTGGCAGCAGTGCGAAACGCCGCCCGGCGCGGAAAAGCTGGACTTTCGCGCGATCTGGGCCTTCGACGACCAGACCGCCATCGTGATGTCGAGCGGCCCGGGAGCGCTCTCGCGGCTCTACAAGACAACCGATGGCTGCGCCCACTGGAAGCTCGTTTTTACAAATGGGGAGCCGGGCGGCTTCTTCGACGCGCTCATTTTTCTGGATAAACAAAGCGGCTTTGTGCTGGGTGACCCTACCAGAAGCAAGGCTCCGGTTGAGGGCGGCTACTTCACCTTTCGCATCCGCGCAACAAGCGACGGCGGGGAAACATGGGCTCCCGTGGTAGATCCCGAGCTTGCGCAACCGGGAAAGAACCTGCAGCCGTTGCCCAACGAAGCGTTTTTCGCGGCCAGCAATTCTTCCGCAACAGCTCGGGATGGCTTGCTATGGCTCGGCACCAGCCGCTCCCGCGTATTGCGCCTGCCACAAACCTCCGCGCCGTTTCAGGCCGCTCTCTGCGCCGGCGCACTCGACCCGGCGTCGCACTCCTGTGGCATCCCGTGGCTGGGCTGGGCGAGCGCTCAAGCGCCTTTGGCTGGCGGCAATGCCTCGAGCGGCATCTTCTCGCTCGCCTTTAGGAGCGCGGCGAGCGGCATCGCTGTCGGCGGCGACTATCTCAAGCCCGGCGAAAAAACCGGCACCGCCGCCTGCACAATCGACGGCGGACAGCACTGGACCGCCGCCGCGACCCCGCCCGGCGGGTACCGCTCTGCCGTCGCCTGGGACGCCGGCCTGAAGCTCTGGGTCACCGTCGGCCCGAACGGCTCCGACATCTCCCGCGACAACGGGCGCACATGGGCTTCGCTGGAACACGCTCCCGCCGACACCCCAAAAGGCGGCGAGTGGAACGCGCTCAGCCTGCCCTGGGCCGTCGGCCCGCACGGGCGCATCGGCAAGCTGAACCCGGAAGCGCTGCGAAAATGACCCGATCAGGGACTAAGGTCATGCTCCGCATCAGGATTGGTGTTGACGGAACCAGCCCACCGGTGGAACGCTGTGTGAGTAAGAACCCGGAGTCTCTGCTGGCAGGCTTTGGCCCCGGCGTTACACGGCCCAAAGCCCACGTGAGTGCGTGGGCTTTGGTGCGTATTGTGGGTTTCAAACGCCCCCACTCCGGCAGAGGTGGTGGAGGGCCATTTGATTCGCCTCCGGTACCGGGGTAACTACCGCGACGGGCGAGCCCCTCTCCGGGTGAGCCGGAATCGCCGGTCAGCCGTCTATAGAGCAGGCCTGATACCCTAAGCGAAAAAGAACAGAACAGGAGAGTGCCCGGGCTCCCCGGGCGGCAACCGAATGGCAGAGTTTCTCGTCAAGATGGCCGACGAGCGCGGACGCATGCAGGAGCAGGTGCAGGCCGCCGCCACCGCTGAAGAGCTGCGCCTGCGCTACACCCAGGCCGGCTACCAGGTGCTGTCCGTCAAGGCGCGCGGCGGACTGGGCCGGGGCGGCGGCCAGCGCAAGGCCAAGCTCGAGACGTTTCTGGTCTTCAACCAGCAGTTCCTTACGCTCGTGCGCGCGGGGCTGCCCATCCTGGGCTCGCTCGACATGCTCGCGAAAAGCCAGAAAAATCCGGCTTTCGCCGCCCAGCTCCAGAACGTCGCCGAGCGCGTCAAGCAGGGCGAGTCCATCTCCGCCGCCTTTGAAGCCCAGGGCGGCTTTCCCCTCATCTACACCGTCACGCTGCTGGCCGGCGAGCGCTCCGGCAATCTCGAAGAGGTCCTGGGCCGCTATCTCTCCTTCCAGCGCATCTCGCTTACCTTCCGCAAAAAGCTCCAGGCCTCGCTCATCTACCCGGCCCTGCTCATCACGCTCGTGTTCGGTCTGTTCGTGTTCCTCATCACCTTTGTCGTTCCGCAGTTCGCTACCCTGTATGACCAGGTCGGCACCAAGCTGCCCGCGCTCACCCTCGGCCTGCTGGCCTTCGGCAAGGCCGCGCAGCATTACTTCTTCTACGTCCTGCCCGTGGTTCTGCTGGCCGGCTACCTGCTGTTCCGCTGGAGCCGGACGGCGCGCGGCGCCGACACCATCGACGCGATCCGCATCAAAATGCCGGTCTTCGGGTCCATCTGGCTCAAATATCAGGTTGCTCTGTTCGCCCGCACACTCTCGACCCTGCTCACCGGCGGCCTGCCGCTCGTGCCGTCCCTTGAAACCGCGGCCCGCTCCATCTCCTCCTCGCGCATCTCCAAGTCCGTCTTCACCTCGGTCACGAGCGTGCGCGAGGGTAAGGGGCTTTCCGTCAGCCTCAACAAGACCGGCGTCTTCCCCGCTCTCTCGACCGAAATGATCGAGGTCGGCGAATCCACCGGCGCCCTGCCCCAAATGCTCAACTCCGTTGCCGAGTTCTTCGAGGAGGATGTGCAGACCGCGCTCACCGCCTCGCTCGCGCTCATCGAACCCGCCATCCTGATCGTCATGGGCGTAGTTGTCGTCATCATTCTCATCGCGCTATACCTGCCGATCTTCTCGCTGGGGAACGCAAGTAACTTCCAGCAGCACTAAACCCTCGCCCGCCGAAGGCGTGGCAAGCTACAGTAATTCCGGATACCCTTTCCATGGCTGAAGCCCCTGTACTCCCGATCTCCGCACTGCCCGCTCCCATTGAGCTGGACGAAACCGCCCACGCGCAGATGCTCGCGCGGCGCTACCGCTGCGAGTTTGTCGATCTCAAAAACTTTCGCATCCAGCACGACCTGTTCCGCTCCGTACCGGTCGACATGATGTTCCGCTACAACTTCGTGCCGATCGAGCAGCTCGAGGACCGCCTCATCATCGCGGTCTCGGACCCTAGCCGCCTCATGGTGCTCGACGAAATCGCAAGCCTGCTTGGCCAGCGCCTGGTCACCCGCGTCGCGACGCTCTCGCAAATCAACGAGCTGCTCAAGAAAACCGAGCAGTCCCAGCGTGTGCTCGACGAAGCGACCGAAGGCCTCACCTTTGACGTCATCTCGGTTAACGACCAGGACGACGAGTCGATCACCATCGAGAAGCTGACCTCGGAAGAAGACATCAGCCCCATCATCCGGCTGGTCGACACGACCATCTTCACCGCGCTCGAGCGCCGCGCCTCCGACGTCCACATCGAAACCTACGACGATCAGCTGGTCGTGAAGTACCGTATCGATGGCGTGCTACACCCCGCCATGGCGCCGATCGCCCGCGAGCACCACCAGACCATCCTCTCGCGCATCAAGGTTATGAGCGAGCTCGACATCGCCGAACGCCGCGTCCCGCAGGACGGCCGGTTCCGCGTCCGCTACAAGGGCCGCCTCATCGACTTCCGCGTCTCCATCATGCCGACCGTGCACGGCGAAAATGCTGTCCTCCGTGTGCTCGACAAAGAGTCCATGAGCGAAAAGTTCCGCTCGCTCACCCTCGACGTCGTCGGCTTCGGCGAGGACGACCTCAAACGCTTCCGTCGCTATATCCGCGAGCCCTACGGCATGGTGCTGGTCACCGGTCCCACCGGCTCCGGCAAGACAACCACCCTCTACGCCGCGCTCAACGAGATCAAGTCGGACGAAGACAAAATCATCACCATCGAGGACCCGGTCGAGTACCAGATCCGCGGCATCACGCAAATCCCGGTCAACGAGAAAAAAGGCCTGACCTTCGCGCGCGGCCTGCGCTCCATCCTGCGCCACGACCCGGACAAGATCCTGGTCGGCGAAATCCGCGACCAGGAGACCGCGCAGATCGCGATCAACTCCGCGCTCACCGGCCACCTGGTCTTCACGACCGTCCACGCGAACAACGTGGTCGACGTGCTCGGCCGCTTCCTCAACATGGGCGTCGAGGCCTATAACTTCGTCTCCGCGCTCAACTGCATCCTGGCCCAGCGGCTGGTCCGCATGATCTGCGAGCACTGCGTTTACTCGACGACGTACTCGGACGCCGAGCTGGAGCTTTCCGGCCTCAACCCTGAGGAGTGGCACGGGTTCCAATTTAAGGAAGGCCGCGGCTGCATCGAGTGCGGCGGAACGGGTTACCGGGGCCGGACTGCCATCCACGAGCTGCTTGACCTCACCGATCCGATCCGTGAAATGATCCTCGAAAAAAAGCCCTCCTCCGAGGTGCGCAAACTCGCCCAGCAGGAAGGCATGAAGTTCCTCCGCGAGTCGGCGCTCGACCGCGTGCGCCGCGGGCTCACGACGTTGAAAGAGATCAACAAAGTCACGTTCATCGAGGCGAACCGCTAGTGCTCCCGTCTTCACCTACGTTCGCAAGGCAGGTCGAAGCTCCGGGTCCAGGGCAGACGCGAGCCGAAGCTCACTCTTCCTTAGGAGCAAACACCAATGCTTGAACGGCTGCCATTGATCTTTCCCGGCATCAATCTACGCCCGGCGCTGGCCTGCGAGGTCTCGCTCTACGGTGTGCTCGCCGCGCGCCAGGACGCGACCTCCGGGCTCGCCACTCAGTTTGTCTCGCTCGGCCCCACGGTCCTGCAGCCAAGCTCAAAAACACCGAACGTGCTCGAGCGCCCGGCCCTTGTCGCTGCCGTGCGCAACGCGGTAGGCGCGGTCGCCGAGCGTGGTCGCCAGCTGCCCGGGGGTCGCAACCTGCCCGCCAATCGAGCCCTCACGCTCATCGTGCCCGATGCCGTAGTGCGCGTGCTGCTGCTGGACTTCGACTCGCTCCCCTCTAAACGCTCGGAAGCCCTGCCGATCCTGCGCTTCCGCCTGCGCAAGCTCGTTCCCTTTGAGACCGAGGACGCCGCGATCACCTGGCAGGCCATGGGCTCGGGCTCTGACGGGCTCCGCGTGCTGGTCGTCGTCATTCCCCGCGATGTCCTGCTCGAGTACGAGAGCGTCGTCCGCGAGGCCGGCTTTCTTCCCGGAGTCGTGCTGCCCAGCACGCTCGCGGCCACGCCGCTGGTCGGTGCCGAGCCGGCGCTGCTGGTCAACCGCAACGGCAACACGCTCACGACCACGATCCTGCGCGGGCAGGAACTGCTGCTGCATCGCGCGCTCGACTTCAGCGGGATGGAAGAATCGCAGGCGGCGCCCGACGCGATGCTGCGCCTCCCGCGCACCGCCGAGGTTCGCGAGCGCGAAGAGGAGGAAGACATTCGCCAAAGTGTCTCGGTCGCCCTGGCCTACTTTGAAGACACACTCCGGACCGCGGCAGACCAGCTCTTCTACATCGGCCCGGGTACCGCCGAGTCCTTTCACGCCATGCTCGGAGAACCGACGATCGCGGTACGCGAACTGGGGCCCACGCCGGAACTGCCTTCGCGCACCGTGCCCCGCTCCCTGCTCGCGCCGGTCACGGGAGCCTTGCTCAATGCTTGAACCGCGCGCCGGGATGCCCGCATGAACATCAATCTCAATCTCGCCACACGGCCCTACCTCGAATTGCGGTCGGTCTACGCGCGGCTCCGAGTCCTTGCGGTCGCGCTCGCGGTGTTCGCACTGCCCATGCTGCTGGTGCTGCACGTCGCCGAAACCAAGGCGCGCGTCGCCGAGGCGCGCGTCGCCCAGCTGCAAAGCAACATCGCGCTGCTGCGGAGCCGGCAGGCCCGTGCCCGCGCGCTCGCGCAGCAAGGCCCCAACGCCAATGTACTGACCCAGGCCGCGTTTCTCAATGACCTGTTTCGCCGCAAGGCCTTCTCCTGGACCGCGACCATGAGCGACCTCGAAAGCACGCTTCCCTATGGCGTGCAGGTGCAGGTCATCGACCCGGTGGTCGCGCCCGACGGCCACGTCACGATCCGCATGCGGGTCACCGGCGCCCGCGAGCGCGCCGTTGAGGTAGTGCACGACCTTGAACATTCGCGCCACTTCGTCGGGCCGCGGCTGGTCGCCGAAGCGCTCGCCAACCAGAACAGCGGGGGTGCGGCGGCCCGGCCTGTGAGCGCGCCCGGTGGCTCCGCCGCCGATGTCTCCTTCGACATCCTGGCCGACTACCGGCCGCTGCCGAACTCCCACGACCAGGCCGGACTGCGGGCCGGACTGCGGAGCAACGCCCAGGGCGGGGTTCAGACCGGTGCCCGGAAAACCGCCACGGGAGTCCACGCGCAGGCCCAGCTCACCAACCCGGATGGCCCTTCCACACTGCCCGCGCCGGCCCACCGCCGCAAAAAGCCGCCGGCCGGCGTCCCCACGGCCCCGGGAGGGATCCGCTGATGCCCCGTCGCTCCTTCTCCTCCCAGCTGCTCACCCAGCTCAATGCCCATGTCGCGGTTGTGGCGCTGTTGCTGGTGTTCGATCTCACCCTGGCCACGCGCCTGCTGATCGCCTGGCATGGCGGCCGCAGCGACCAGTCGGCACAGTACAACGCCGACCTCCAGACCTACGCCCAGCTGCAAAAGCAGGCCGGCCGTCTCCAGTCGCTTCCCGCGCAGCTCTCGAGCTCCCGCACCCAGGCCGACGCGTTCCTCCGGGCGCGCGTGCCGGTGAGCGACAGCGCCGTCCTGGCTGAGCTCGGCGCTCTCACCAATCGCGACCATGTCCGTCTGAGCCGTGCCGGTTATACGCCCGCGCCGGCGATCCCCGGCGTCACCGAGTTGCGCGTCGACGCCAACGTAGCCGGAGAGTACACGGCAGTGATGCACTTCATCAACGACCTGGAGCGCGATAAGAACGATGCGTTTTTCATCATTCGCTCTGTCACGCTCACCGGCCAGCAGGGTGGGCTTGTGAACCTCCGCGTCCGCATGACCACGTACATGCTTTCAGACGCGGCGAGCGCGGCTGTACTCCAAGCGGGAAGCCGCTCCGCCGAGTCCGGGGAGGTGCAGTGATGGCAAAACTGAAAGGCATCGGCACCGAAGACAAGAAAAAAGTAGCGGTAGCGGCCGGGCTGGGCGTCATAGTGCTGGGTCTTGCCGCGAACACCATCTTCGGCGGGCCCTCTGCGCCGGTGGCCCCGGTCCCGCCGGCTTCCACGGTCGCCGGTCCCGCGCCCACCGCGCCCGCAACGGCTCGAGCCGCAGTCCGCTCCCCGGCCGGTTCCACGGCGGCCGGCTTCGGAGGCGGTTCTGACCAGTTCGACCCCGCGCTTCACCCGGAGTTGATGGCCGAGAACGAGAACTATCTCTACGCGGGCAAAGGTCGCAACATCTTCTCGCAAACTTCCGGCCCGCCTCCCGCGGCAACGCCGATCGAGCGCGTCAAGGCGCCGGTTCGTCCCTCGATGCAAACCGCCTCCGTCAACACCGGCCCGCCGCCTCCTCCGGCCATCGATCTCCGCTTCTTCGGCTACGCGGCGCGCAAAAACGGGACCCGCCGGGCATTCCTGACCCATGGAGACGACGTCTTTGTTGCGTCGGAGGGCGATATCGTCAGCCACCGTTACCGTGTGGTCAGCATCAGCCCGTTGTCCATCCAGATCGAAGACCTGCCTTACCACAACACGCAAGTCCTTCCCCTGGTACAGAATTAGGTTTCCCATGACTAGAGCGCGCGAAGCGGGCAAGCGAAAACGAATGGCAGGCGAGGACGGATACATCCTCATCGCCGTGGTCTTCTTCATCGCGCTCGTCACGCTTTCGCTCGCCGTAGCCGCGCCGCGCATCGCGGCCTCCATCCGACGCGACCGCGAGGTGGAAGCCGTGCACCGCGGCGAGCAGTACAAGCGCGCGATCCGTCTCTATTACAAAAAGTTCGGCAGCTATCCCACCTCCATTGACCAGCTCGTCAAGACCAACGACATCCGCTTTCTCCGCAGCCGCTACCTTGACCCGCTCACCGGCAAAGACGACTGGAAGCTGATCCACGTGGGCGAGGCAACCGTCTGTCCGCTCGGCTTCTTCGGCCAGCCGCTTGCCGCAGCCGGGGCGTCCAGCTCGATCGCGGGCGCAACGCCGATCGGCAGCAGCTCCGGCGGCGGCTTCGGCAGCTCCGGCGGGGGCGGATTTGGGAGTTCGGGCGGTGGACTTGGGAGTTCGAGCGGCGGCTCCGGCTTTGGCGGTTCCGGCTCCGGCTTTGGCGGTTCCGGCTCCGGCTTCGGCAGTTCCGGCTCAGGCTTCGGGGGGTCCGGCGGAGGATTCGGGCGCTCGGGCGGCAGTTCCTTCGGCAGCGCAGCAGGAAGTTCGGGCACGGGTTT
>CAXTSA010000069.1:9852-10775 GCA_964246755.1 uncultured Acidobacteriaceae bacterium | reverse complement strand
GATTGACATGCTGCTCGGCAACGAGATTATGACGGCAAGCAGGGGCGACTTCGTTTTCGTGCCGCGCGGCACTCCCCATTCGCGCCGTGTCCGGAGCGCGAGCGCGCGGGTGTTGCAGCTAGTGACGCCGTCGGGCTTCGAGCGCCTACTGAGGATAGTCGGCGAGGAAACCGAGGCGTTAATTCTGCCGACGACCAACTGCGTCGGCAGCCCTACTTGAAAGAAAAGCGCTCAATTTCCGTTCCCGGCCAGGAACGGCTGCGGACCGTCCTGCGGGAAGCCGGAAATCTCTTTCTGACGCGCGGTTATGAGGGTGTGTCTTTGGAACTGATCGTTGCAAAGGTGGGAGGTTCGTTCCGCGATCTGTATCGAGAGTTCGGCTCCAAAGAAAAGCTGTTTGTCCGCGTCGTGTACAGCTTGTGCGATGAGGTAATTTCAGAGCTGAACTCTGCCGGTGACGTGCGGCCGGGGGAGTTGCTCCCCTTGCAAGATGTCTTACTCTCACTCGGCAGCACGATCCTTGCGACGCTGCTCTCGCCGCGGCTCCTGGAGTTGCATCGACTAATCCTGAGTGAGGCGAAGCGCTTTCCGGAGCTTGGGAGGCGCTGGTACGAGGAGGGCCCAAACCAAGCAAATCGGGTCGTCGCTGAAGTTCTTATGCGCTACAGCAAAGCGGGACTGTTGCATGAGGACGACCCGTGTCTTCTGGCTGCGGTGTTTCTAGATTCACTGATCAATAACCTCCAACTTCGCAAATTGACCGGGATAAACGTATCCGACGCGGACATCGACGAAAGACTTCGTGTTTGTGTGCGGGTGTTCATGGACGGCGTTAGGACTCCGGGACAACTGCGATAACACAGGGGAGCGGAAGCGCAAACCTTATATGCTGACGAATCAGAACAGCTGCTCTGTGCGGCTTC
>CAXTSA010000069.1:1553-9842 GCA_964246755.1 uncultured Acidobacteriaceae bacterium | reverse complement strand
GTGATTAGAAGGTCCGGTGAAAAGAGTTCCTCAATCGCATATAAGCGTTCGGTGGTTCCTTGTTCGTAGTGGTAGCGCAGCACAGTCTCAAGCGTCTTGCGATTTGCGCCAATGCCGTATGGCCACCAGTCCTCGCAAAGCGTCTGCCGATCTCTTTCGACGAGATGCTTGAACCAGGGAAACATGATGTCCATGTTGTTAAAGATGTGGGCATGCTCGTACTTCTTTACAGCTGCATCCTTTGCCTCGCAAAAGCCCTGATATAGCAGGCGCGCCGGCCCTGAGTTGGGCGCTGACAGTTCCCGTCGCATCATGATGGGAAAAATGCCTGTGCGTTCAAAATAAGCAAGTTCGACCGACGGATAGTCGGGAAAGAGCC
The DNA here is from genome assembly GCA_964246755.1 of uncultured Acidobacteriaceae bacterium. Classification (GTDB taxonomy): domain Bacteria; phylum Acidobacteriota; class Terriglobia; order Terriglobales; family Acidobacteriaceae; genus EB88. The sequence goes on along the minus strand of CAXTSA010000069.1, from coordinate 9,463 downwards.
GGCCCACTTTGGGAGACTGCTCGAGAATGCATTTTGGGTTATCGGCAGAGATAAGTGCATCGATCTCGCCGGGCTCCAGCATGGGACCGAGCTCCTTGCCTTGAGGGATATTTTCGACTCGTACGTTCGAAGGGTGAGGGTTCCCCACGAAGTCGATCGGCTTCATCGGCCAGTCGAGGCCACCGATGATCCAGCGGCACGTTTCGGGCCTGAAGCCGTGGTCATCCATGAGCAAACCCTTCGGCATGATGCCCGCGTCGTGGCCATAAAGCGCAAGCTCACCGATGGTTTTGCCGTTGAGGTCTTCCGGCCTTTCTATACCGCTCGCTCGATTGACATATATAACGGAGTGACGGAATGCGCGGTTGGGGACACCGGAAGCGCAATGAAGGGCGAATTTCCATTCTTGAAGGTGCGCAGAAATACGTTAGGCCCAGTTCAGCCACGTGGTACTTTCCATGCACCATGCCTTCGAAGATCTGCGTCACGATAGGAGCGCTGTGAAAGGTAGCTTCACTATCCGTAAACTTTACTGTTCCGTCCACGAGAGAACGTGTTCTGTCGTAGTCGGAGAACGCTACATCAAGCTTGATGACAGCCATCTACCTTCTCCGTAGTTTGCAATATTCGGGATGCTATCCACGTTCGCGTCGAACGAGGTCGGGTGTCAACCAGAACGCTGTGCCGTTCTGGTTAGTAAGCATGTACGGCTTTCGTCTTGCGTTCACACAGATCCCTCTGACTTTGTGCCGTGATGCACTACGCCTCCCAAGAATCAGGTACGCGCATGTCTCACGTACAGAGCAGCTTCTCCCTCGCGGCTATGAAGGAAGTGCTTGGGTGACGGCGTCAGCAAGCAATACGGTTGGCCGGCCGAGTAGCGTTCGAAGGTCAGGGGAATCGCTGTAAAGTCCTCCGGTTGAGGCTCCGGCATCCGAATCAGCGAGCATTGTGGCTAGTCCCGCAGGCAACCCGAACTGCAGGAGCGCTTTCTGGTACTCAGATTCAGGTAGGTTGTGGTACGCAACATCCTTCTTGGCCAGAGTAGAGACCTCCGCGGCAAGTTCTCCCAGCGAATAGGAAGTATCGCCTGCGAGTTCGTAAGTCTTATTCGTGTGTCCTTCTTCGGTGAGCACAATTGCGGCAGCCTTGGCGTAGTCCGACCGTGCCGCGGAAGAGAATTTCCCTTCGCCTGCCGCTCCCAGGATGGCTCCATGCTGTAACGCAGGACCCAGAGCCTCTGTGTGATTCTCCAGGTACCAGCCATTGCGCAGCAACACGTAGGGCACGCCGGAGCTTCGGATAGCCTCCTCGGTGGCCCGGTGCTCCTCGGCGAGTGCAAGCCTCGATGTATCAGCACGCAAGATGCTTGTGTATACGAAGAGCTTGACCCGAGCTGCTAGGCTTGCATCGAGAACCGCCTGATGCTGCGGGATGCGCTGACCCACTTCGTTTGAAGAGATCAGCAGGACTTTTTCTGCACCAGCAAAGGCTGCGGTCAACGTGGCAGGGTCTGCGTAATCTGCCTTGCGGACCTGAACTCCCAGAGCTGTAAGATGGCTCGCCTTCTCTTTGTTCCGAACCGTGGCGATGATTTCAGAGGCCGGGACTTTTTCCAGCAGGCTTTGAATGACGTGACCACCCAGCTTGCCTGTTGCACCTGTTACGACGATCATGCGATCTCCTTGTTGTTCGGCCTGAGGCGAACCTCAGGGCGGCAAAAACAGGATATCGAACATGCTATCTTTTTGTAAGTACGTACCTGATGGTAAGTACTCCGAGGTAAGGTACACACGCCTATGAACGCGTCCGCAAAGCTGCTTGCTAGTCGAAAGGGAAATCTATATAACGCTCACTGCCCATCACGGAGTGTGCTTGACCACGTCACGTCACGTTGGGGATCCCTTGTGCTGCTCGTGCTGATCGATGGAAAGCTGCGCTTTAACGAGCTTGTGAGAGAGATCGGCGGTGTGAGTGAAAAGATGCTGGCTCAGACGTTGAAAAGTCTCGAAGGAGACGGCCTTCTCGTGAGAACCGTCACTCCTACTAAGCCGCCAAAAGTTGATTATGAACTAACCCGGCTCTGTCTCGACGCTGCTGGCCACATCAGAGCGTTGACGAACTGGGTAGAGGACAACGTCGCTGGAATCCTGAAGATACGTTCAAACCGCTCGAAGCTCCAAGCAGATCTCGCGAGTGTTCCCACGCCCCGCAAAGGAACAAGCGGTTTCTAAGGACGGGAGCGCTGGAATAAACCCTCAAAGGTCTTGTGAGCACGCGCATTTGCCTTGGGATCATTCAGGAACCTGTCAGAAACGTGATGGTTGAGGTACATTCCGCAAATCTCCCAGACAAACTGCTCGAGATCGAGATCTGCCCGGAGTTCTCCTGCATCGATTGCTTCACTCGCCATCGTTCCAAGGAACATGCGCCAACGTTCCTCCATAGAGAACAGGCGCCTTCTTACCGGATCTTCTGCAGGGACATCATCATATTCAAAAAGACCGGCCGCAACCGGGCAACCGCCGTCTAAACCTGCGCTTTTCGTCCAGCCAAACCAGCCATAGACGATGGCACGTAAGCGCTCAAGGCCAGGCGGGTGACGCATGGCCGGCTCAACGAATGTAGCCGCTCCGACCCGAAGCGATTCTTGGGGTCACCACACCAAACGTCAAAAATCGTACGCTTGTATTTTGGATTTGTGGCTGATCGTTCGTACGCAGATCTGAAAGATCGAGCTTAGCCATGGGTCGCCACACCTGCTGCCAGTAGCTCGAATGAATGCCTGGGCCGGATTCCGAGCCCGTATCCGGCAAGCGCGAGCAGACGGTATACATCCTGCTGTGAGGTGCTTGATGGGCGAGGTATGGGTTGGTGTTGACGTTTCCAAGGAAGGCCTTGACGTAGCCGTTCGTCCGACCGGCGAAGCTTGGTCAGAGCTGAATAATAAGGCTGGCATCAAAGCGTTGACGAGGAGGTTGAAGAAGCTTGCCCCGCACCGCATTGTGCTGGATGCTACTGGCGGCCACGAATATGAGCTGGCACTTCGGCTCGGGAAAGCGGGCTTGTCGGTGGCCGTGATAAACCCTCGCCAGGTCAGAGATTTTGCGCGGGCAGTCGGCAGGCTGGCGAAAACCGATCCTATCGATGCCAAGATTCTGGCTCATTTCGCTGAAGCAGTGAAACCGCCGTGCCGACCTGTCAAAGACCAACAATTGGATCAGCTGGTCACCCGTCACCGGCAATTGGTCGAAATGGTCGTAGCGGAGCGCAACCGGCGCATGTCCCTGCGCGGTGACGCTCAGAACTGATCAGCAGCATGATCGCCGAACTGCCTGAACTCGGAACCATGAACCGGAAACAGATAGCGTCCCTCGTCGGGGTTGCGCCGTTTAATAACGACAGCGGAAAGTCGCACGGCAAGCGTCATGTCTGGGGCGGCCGAGCTCATCTACGCGCTCTCTTGTATATGTCTGTGGTTGCGGGTCTTCGCTTCAATCCTGGCTGATCCACTCCAGTGGTGCGTTTTGAGGAACGGTGCGGGTCCTGTCCCGGTTCATCGAACGGAGAAGATCGACCACCTCCAGCAGTTGCCGGGCCGCAGGAGCTGCGCGGAAGTCGAAGATGTCCAGCATGGCAGGCGTGTACCTGCGCATCTGAGGAAAGCCATTGGAGATGAGGCCCAGGAAATCGAAGTCCTCCGGCTGCGCCAGTTGTTCCGCCTCGGTAACCGTCCGCGCGAAATCGACCCACGAAACGATCTTCTCGATGGCCGCGAAGGGATCGCCGCCCTGTTCTTTGGCCGTCAGAAGTGCCTGGCCGATGCGGGCATGGACGTTGAAGAGTCGAGCGGCATCTGCGGCGGTTTCCTTGCCTTGCTTGACCATCCTCACCACTTCTGTCCGCTGCTGCGGAAGCAGCTTTGGACGGCGCCCTCCTATCCGTCCCTCGCTGCGGGCGGACTCCAGACCCGCCCGCGTTCGTTCTCGCAGCATCGCTCGCTCGAAGTCTGCGAACGATCCGATCATCTGCATCATCATTCGGCCGGCTGGCGTCGTGGTGTCGATGGCTTCCGTGAGGCTGCAAAAGCCGGCCTTCGCCTCCTGAATCCGCTCCATGATCGTCAGAACATCCCGCAGGGAGCGCAAAAGGCGATCCAGCTTCCAGACGATCAGGACATCTCCCTTACGCATTTGGTCGATCAGACGTTAAAGCTCAGGACGATTCCAGCGCCCTCCGGTGGCCTTCTCCCGGAAGATGCGCTCGCACCCCGCTGCTTTCAGGGCGGAAGCTTGCGCCGTGGTGTCCTGTTCGGTCGTGGAGACGCGGGCGTAGCCGATCAGCATTGCACAAACCTATCGCCATCCTCCCGAGTAGCGCAATATATTTTTGCAACGCAAGAACCCGCGAAAACACTGGAGGACGCTTTTCGTTGCGCAGACGTTCGTTTGCGCAACAGGAGGTAGGGATGCCTTTCCGGTTACCGGGCCCCCAACTTCCGCTATTGCGACATCCCGGTACCAATCCTAAGTCGACGAGTGCATTGGCGATTGCACACTCGTCGAGAAACATTACTGCGAAGAAGCGCATTTATGAGGACCTACAGTTTGGGCGGACTGACCTGCTCGTAAGCTGCAGGCGCAGAAGGGCGCTCAGTCCTCAAGCCGTCCTTCCAAGCAGCTCCAAAAAGATTCTGGCCATTTCCTCTGGTTTTTCGATAGGAGGAAGATGCCCGCAGCTGTTCAGAATGCGCAAAGTCGATCCGGGAATGAGTGCGTGAATCTCATCGGCCATGTTCACTGGAGTTATGCGGTCTTCCGCGCCCACAACGACGGCCGTGGGGATCGCGATACGACGCAAGCCGGGGCGGAGATCAGCCCGTGCAAGAACAGCCTGATTCTGGCGGATGTAAGTAGTGGCTCCGACCCGCAGACTCATCTCCACCAACTCGGCATGAAGATCGGGCGCCGCCGAAGCATGTACCAGGGATCGCGTGCTGTACTCGGCTAAACGCCGATAGTCGATCGTCGCAACGACCAGATTAGTCAAGCGGCGATAGAGCTTTTGCGCGATGGTGTCCGGCCGTACGCGAGTGTCTATAAGAGCGAGACACATTACGCGCGAAGGGGCTATCCGCATTATCTCTAGAGCCACCATGCCTCCCATAGAAACGCCCGCGAGCGCGAAGGTTTGTGGAGCATTGTCTAAGACCCGCTGCGCCATTGCATGGAGGCTGTCGTCGAGGACGGTATTTGCTACAGTGCAGTTCACCTCGCCCTCTAGCTGCAATATCGTGCGCCGCCAAACAGCGGCATCACTGCCAAGTCCAGGCACCAGGATCAGATTCTGCATCGCGACTCCCTTGAATTTCATCTAGCCAGGTATAAAGCCTCAACATAGGTTTAAGGTCAAGCCATGCGCATCGGAGATCTTGCAAGGCGAACAGGGGTCAGCTGCTCGCGAATTCGGTTTTATGAAGCTCAAGGGGTTCTGCCACCGGCCCTCAGACTTTCAAGCGGCTATCGATACTACAATGCCCGTGCTCTGGAAGCCCTTGTTTTTGTAGACCGCGCCCGGGGTCTGGGCTTCTCCCTGGCGCAAATCGCCGAGCACATACGTGCTCCGGAGCAAGGCCTTGCGCGAAAAGCTCGTCTCGTAGCGCATATCACAGAGAAACTCATCGAGCTTGACGCTCACATGGATGATCTGCGAGGTAAACGCGAGGCCCTGGTAAGTCTCCTCCCGGGGTTACGGGACAGCTCGCAGGCAAGCCAGGGCGGATGAGTCGCACAACGAGCAGGAGCGAAAGCCATTGCTCCGAAGCCGAATGGGACTCGCTTGCTGCAAAGATCCTGGCATATCGGCTTCTCGGCAAGCAGTTCGCCAGCGATTATCACCTGACGAGTACAGGCCGATTCGACGACCAGCAGCTTCATCGATTCATCTCCTTAGCTCCGGCTGCTTGCTTGGAAGCAGGTCCACTGGCGCAACGAACGCACCGGTAATGAACGTTACTCATAAGTGCTTCAGCTGTTTGCAACGACAACGGCACGACCCAGGTTGGTATCGTCCACCAGTTGTCGGACAAGGAAACGGGCGAGATCGGTCCGGCCCGTCGTATGCGCCTTTTCGCCCTCGATGAGCCTCAGCGGCGTCTTCTGGTCGGCATCGGAGAGGAGCGCCGGCCGCACAATCACGAAGTCCAGGCCTGCTTCCTTCACCGCCGTCTCCATCGCCGCCTTGTCCTTCGCGCCGCCGCGCAGGGAGGTCGGGAGGAGGATGTGCTCATAGAGAAACGGCGTCTGAGCGTCGCTGTCGCCGACGCCGAGCATCGATATCACGATCAGGCGATTGACGAATTTCAGCCGCATCGCGTTGAGCACGTTCCGTGCCGTCTTCGCCTCAAGATCGGTCTCCTTATAGGGCTGAGTTTCGCCAACCGCATCAATGACGGCGTCTTGGTTGGTCATTGCCCTTTCGACGTCGGCGGCGTTGGTCGAGTCGCCCGTCACGACTCGTACGCCGCTGCCGAAATCCTGCAGATCGTGGCAAAAAGCGGTTACCTCGTGGCCGGCACGCAGCGCCTCCTGGACAACGAGACGGCCGGTCCGGCCCGACGCGCCGAGTATAAGTATTCTCACTATCGTCCCCCTTGCCGAGCTAGCTCGCCCTGAGCGGGTTAGTGACCGCGACTTGACGCAGGCCGAGGTCGTCCATGAGCGCCTCCGCGCGATATGGTTCAAGCGTGCGTCCGGTCCAGTCGGGCGGCGGCGGATCGAACGACTCGGTCCGTTCGCCGCGCGCCTCGAGCAGCCGCTCGAACCCGCCCGGAGTGCGCAGGTACAGCAGGCGCGCGCTGTCGCTCGTCGTGCGCCGCGCGTGAACGGTCCCGTGGGGCACGAACACGAAGTCGCCCTTGTTCGCCGTCTTCCCCTTTTCGCCGATCAGCACATCGATGCTGCCCTCGAGCACGTGGTAGAAGATGTCGGCCTCGCTGCTCTCGTGGGGCGGCGCGCCGGCTCCGTGGTGGCCGTAGATATCAAACACCGAGCAACTGCCGTCGGTGCGTGGCGCGTCGGCCAGGACCGACCAGAGCTCGCCGTCATGCCAGTAGCGGGCCGAACTGCTCACCGACGACATGAACGGCTGCACCACGGCTTCCGGGTTCGCCTTCGTTACGAATTCATGCGGCTCGGGCACCTTGCTGACCGCCATCGGAATTCCCGGCACCGCGAGTTGGTCGTAGTCGCGCGACAGCATCATAATGAGATCCGGCGGCGGCAGCGGCACCTCGCCCTTTTTGGGCAGCTCGTTGCGCATCGCGGGATGACCCATCCCCATGATGAACATCTCGAACCCGGCCGGCACGTAGAAGTTGAGGAGGTGTGTGCCCGGCACGTCGACGATGAACGAGTGCTCCGTGTAGCGGGGCACGAATACCAGGCTGCCCGCCTTGGCGATCACCGTCTGGCCACCTGCATTGAAGGTGCACTGACCCGACGCAACGTAGAGCCCCTCGTCGCTGGGGTGCATGTGCGTGGACGGACCGCCGCCATCACCGACAAGCTGGTCGCTGAGGCTCACTGAACCGCCAGTCAGGTGACCGGACGCGGCAATGCGCCACAGATTGCCCAGCTGCCAAAAGCGCGGTGAATCGTCGAGCGATACGACAAAGCCGCGCGGGCGGCGCGATGGCGTTCTTCCTAGCATTTCTTCCTCCTCAAGTTCTTAGGCGACTGTCGGTCAAGCGAAGGGATCAGGCATAGCGATCGAGCGTCTCCCGATCTCGTCAAGCAGCCGTTGGCGGCGATCCTCGTCGATCGTTTTGTCGGCGAAGTTGGTCGTCGGAACGATTAACACGACGGTTTTCTCGCCGACTATCCTCAGTAGGCGCTCGAAGCCCCACGGCG
>CAXTSA010000069.1:0-1543 GCA_964246755.1 uncultured Acidobacteriaceae bacterium | reverse complement strand
CCTCACACGCACCAACACCCCCGCGCTCGCGCTCCGGACACGGCGCGAATGGGGAGCGCCGCGCGGCACGAAAACTAAGTCGCCCCTGCTTGCCGTCATAATCTCGTTGCCGAGCAGCATGTCAATCTCGCCTTCGAGCACGTAATAGAACTGGTCCGACGCAGCGAAAACATGCGGCTTGGCGCCTGCTCCACGGGGCGCAAGGATGTCGAACATCGAAAGACTGCCGTCGGTGTTGGCCTGATCTGCGAGCACCGACCAGAGCTGACCCTCAAACCACCATCGCGTCGACGACGCCGCGGTGGCGAGGAAGGGCTGGACGACTGCATCCGGGTTGCGCCGGGTGATGAACTGATCCGGCGTCGGTGGCGCAAGTTCCGGCAGTGGGAAACCGGCAGCGGCGAACTGTCCATAATCGCGGGAGATCTGCTCGACCAGCTGCGGCGGTGGCATCGGAACCTCGCCTTTCCTTGGAAGCTCGTTGCGCGCCGCCGGATGCGCGAAGGCGATCAGGTAAAGCTCGATTCCTGCAGGCACGTAGAAGTTGAGGAGCTGCGTGCCAGGTGCGTCGACCCTAAATGAGTGCTCCGTAAAGCGTGGGACTAGTATGAGGCTGCCGGGACCCGCCGAGAGCTTTTCGCCGCCGGCATGAAACTCACAGTGACCGGACACGACGTAGAGCCCCTCGTCGCTGTTGTGCATGTGAACGCCGGGACCGCCGCCGTCGTCCGTCACCAACTGATCGATGAACGATAGGCTGCCGCCTGTCTGGTGGCCCGTGGCTGTGACTCGCCAGAGATTACCGAGCTGCCAGAAGCCCTGCGCGTCGTCCGGTGTGCGGAGATAGGCTTGCGGGGCAGTCGCTATGCTCGGGCCTGGCATATCGTCGTCCTTCCTATCCGAGTACTCGCTTGTGTCAGATCGGCCTTCGGCAGGTCTTGAACGATCGATTCAAGTCGCGCCGGCTCGCGTGCGACCCGAACGGCAAATAGGGTAATATTCATTACCATAGATGAGAGGCGGACTTTATGGCAGGGGTTGTTCGGCAAGCTGCGGCGTTTCGATCAGGCTTTACGCCCGAGTGCGTCTCGATCGAAAAGCAAGCTGTTCTGACGCGAGATGAACCTTGATCGAGCGGGTAGAAACCGGACGAAATACATATTCAGTTGCTCACGCATTATGCAGGGCAGCCCTAACGCTGCATTCTGGGTGTCCGCAGCCTGCTGTCAGCCGATTCTGCACTCCCGAACGTGAGCCTCATTTGCAATCGGAATCGAGGCCCTAATGGAGAACGGTACTGCCATACCGCTCATAGCAGTGCATGTATGCAGGAGTTGCGGTGCAGTTGTGAGACGGTCTGACGCGGCGGGGGCTCCGAATGCATCGGGGATCTTCCGTTGCCCCGTTTGCAGCGCTGAAGGGCCGCTCAATCTTCAAGTGCAGCCCTCTTCGCGCACTGACAAGTCCGACCCGGATTGATAATTCAGCTCGCAAACGCGAGTGCTCGCTGGGAGGGGTCTTTTTTAGTCAATCTCTTCACGGC
>CAXTSA010000068.1:0-10815 GCA_964246755.1 uncultured Acidobacteriaceae bacterium | reverse complement strand
CGACTACCCCGTGCAGAAGGGTGTGGTCGAGGTGGAGCGCGACCTCGCCGTCGCGCAGCATATCGAGGAAGGTTCCATCGTGCTGCTCAAAAACGAGCACAACCTGCTTCCGCTCGAAGACGCGCGCGCGAAGTTGATCGCGGTCATCGGCGCGCATGCCGATGTGGGCATGATCTCCGGCGGTGGCTCCGCGCAGGTCGACCCGCCGGGCGGCAATGCCATCGCGCCGCCCGGGGAGGGCGCAACCCACTGGCAGGAGCACATCTGGTTTCCCACCTCGCCGCTCAAGCAGATCCAGGCAGCGCTGCCGCAAGCCAAGGTGGAGTACAACTCCGGCGAGGACGTGTCCGCAGCAGCCGCGCTTGCCAAACAATCGGACGTCGCCGTCGTGTTCGTACAGCAGTGGGAGAGCGAAGGCGTGGACCTGCCCACGCTCGCCTTGCCTGACAACCAGGACGCGCTCGTCGAGGCAGTCGCCGCCGCGAATCCGCATACGGTCGTCGTGCTTGAGACCGGAACCGCCGCGCTGATGCCCTGGGCTGCGAAAGTACAGGGCATCGTTGAGGCCTGGTACGGCGGCTCGCGCGGGGCCTCAGCGCTCGCGCGTGTGTTGACCGGCGCGGTCAACCCTTCGGGCAAAACAGCCATGACCTTCCCCTTGAGCGACGCGGACCTGCCGCACCCCACCATTCCGCCGCTCTCCTCTGCCGACCGGGGCCAGGGCTCAGGCGCCACCAATATGGTCGCGCACACGCAATCGCAGTACACCGTGCACTACGACGAGGGTCTGAAAGTCGGCTACAAGTGGTACGATGCCGAGCACAAGCCGGTCCTGTTTCCCTTCGGCTACGGCCTGTCATACACCACGTTCAGCTACTCCGCGCTGCAGGTCACGCCAGGCGACAAGCCGCAAGTCCACTTCACCGTGAAAAACACCGGCAAGCGCGCCGGGGCTGAGGTAGCAGAGGTGTACGCCATGCTGCCCGCCGCAACGGAAGAGCCGCCCAAGCGCCTGGTCGGCTACGACAAGGTCATGCTCGCCCCCGGGGAAAGCCGCGAGGTAAAGGTCGAGGTCGACCCGCTTTACCTTTCGGTCTACGACGAAGAGAGTAACCAGATGAAGGTCGTCCCCGGCGCCTATACCTTCGCCGTCGGCGGCTCCTCGCAATCGTTGCCGCTCAAAGCCGACGCAACTCTTACCGGCGCGGAGGTCTCCCGCTAAGAACTCTCCGGCAAAGGCGTATCGTAAGCATCAACAAGCCGCGCTCCTTAAATGCCTGCCATGGAGTGTCGAAGGGGGAGCTTGATGCAGAGCTACGAAGTAAGGGCGCATTCTGCTGCTGCGCCCACCACGATCTACTCGCTTCTACTCAACGCAAAATCCTGGCCTGCGTGGATGGGGGTCGATACGGTAGATGTCGAGTCAACCAGCCCAATGCCTGTAAACACGACCGAGGTTGGCAGGGTCGGTCAGATTCGTGTAATCCGGACGGGACGCTATGTGAACCGCGAGCAGATTGTTCAACTTATTCCTGATCGCAAGTTCAGTTACATCATCCTCGACGGCATGCTTCACGATTACAGCGGAGATGTTGACCTGGCATTGTCGCCGACGGGCGGAACGGACATAAGCTGGCGTGGTGTCTTCCGGATGTCATTTCCAATAGCGGGCTGGTTCATGCAGCTCTACCTCACCCGATTCATGCAGCGAGCCGTGGACAAGCTGGCCCGCTACGCTGAGCAAGCGTAAACGACTCTGCGCTCTCCAATGTCACACACCTGCTGCGGAAAAACAAAGCACCGCCGCACACAAGCGCGTATACACTTCTAGCAACATGGAGCCAACCCTCTTCCGCCCCAGCCTCCTCGCTGCCGCCGCCCTCGCCTTCACCGCGCCCCTGCTTGCGCAGAAACAGCCTCAGCCTCAGCCCGACCCCATGCCGCCGCCCATTGCCGCTCCGGTCGACAAGCCCTACGTCGGCCCGGTGAAGCTGTCGGTCGACCTCAGCAACAACGTGGACCGGATCGCCACCGTGCACGAGGAGATCCCCGTCGTCAAAGGCGAACGGGAGATGGTGCTGCTCTACCCGCAGTGGATACCCGGCAATCACTCGCCCACCGGACCCATTTCGAAGCTCGGCGGCATCGTGACCACGGTGGACGGTAAGCGCGTACAGTGGGTGCGCGATCGCGTCGACGTCTACGCCTTCCACGTCCCGCTCACCGCAGGCGCCACCACCGTCGGCCTCGATTTCCAGTACCTCTCGCCGGTCAAGCGAACCGAGGGCCGCATACAAATCTCGAATGAAATTGCCGACCTCGCCTGGAACGAAGTCCTGATGTACCCCGCGGGCTACTTCTCGCGTGACATCCCGTTTGACACCACGCTCAAGCTGCCCGAGGGGTGGAAGTACGCGACGGCACTGGAAACAGCTTCAGCCAATGGCGCAACTGTCACATTCCAGCAGACGCCGCTGAACACGCTGGTTGACTCGCCCCTCTACGGCGGCGTGAACTTCAAGCGCATTGACCTGTCGCCCTCGCCAACCGACATCGTGCACCTCGACGTGTTCGCGGACAAGCCGGAGGACCTCGAAGTCACCCCCGACGAACTCGACAAGCACAAGCGCCTGGCCGCCGAGGCCGACAAACTCTACGCCTCGCACCATTACGGACACTATGACTTTCTGCTGCTGCTCAGCGACAAGGTCGGCGGCGTAGGCCTCGAGCATCACCAGTCGAGCGAGGACGGCCACCCCGCCAACTACTTTACCGACTGGGCTGCCGGCGTCGGCGGTGTCGATTTGCTGGGCCACGAGTACACGCACTCCTGGGACGGCAAGTTCCGCCGCCCGGCCGACCTCTGGACTCCGAACTTCAACGTGCCGATGCGCGACGATCTGCTCTGGGTATACGAGGGTATGACGCAGTACTTCGGCAATGTGCTGACCGCGCGCGCCGGCATGCGCACACCCGAGCAAACGCGCGACGTCTTCGCGCTGGTTGCCGCGGGCTTTGAGCTCAGCCCGGGCCGCGAGTGGCGCCCGCTGGTCGATACCACGAACCAGCCGACAGTGTCGCAGCGCAGCCCTGTGAGCTGGGTAAGCTGGCAGCGGCCGGAGGACTACTACACCGAGGGTGAGTTGATCTGGCTCGATACCGACACGAAAATCCGCGAGCTGACCAACGGCCAGAAGTCGCTCGACGATTTTGCGAAGCTTTTCTACGGGCCGTACAACGGCAGCTTCGTCACGTTCACCTACCACTTCGAGGATGTCGTGAAGGCGCTCAATACCGTCGCCCCGTTCGACTGGGACGGCTTCCTGAAGGAGCGCGTTTTCGACCTGCACCCGGCGGTCCCCGAGGACGGCTTTACCCGCGGCGGCTACAAGCTGGTCTACAGCGACAAGCCCATGGCGTGGTATGAGAAGTTCCAGGCGACCAACGGATATGCCGACTTCTCCACCTCGCTTGGCTTCGCGATCGGCTCGCGACGCGGCGGCGCAGGCGGCAGCAGCGGCGCGGTCGGCAGCGTGTGGTGGAACAGCCCGGCATTTAAGGCAGGCATCACGCCTGACATGGAGCTGGTCTCGGTCAACGGCACTGCGTACACGGCGGATCTATTGAAGAAAGCCATCGTAGACGCCGAAAAGGGAACGGCGCCGATCGAGCTCGTTTTCCTGCGCGGCGACCAGTACAAGACCATCTCGCTCGACTACCACAAGGGACTGCGGTATCCGTCGCTTGAACGGGTCGAGGGTACCCCGGCGCGGTTTGACGATATCCTGGCGCCGAGCAAGAGCCCGCTGCCGGCGATGTAAAAGGAAGGGAAAAGTAAACGCCTACGCGGCTGGCGGCCACTTCGTGGCATGTGGCCTAAGAGCCGAGGTGCACGCTGTTGTGGTCCTCGCGATGCCTGGGATTTGGAGAAGCCAGCCTTGAGCATCGCGAGAGCCACGGAGGCTAGCTCCAGCACATTACGAGAACATGCCACGAAGTGGCCGCCAGCCGCACGCCGTACCACCGTAGGCGCTGGAGGCGGTTTTGCATTTGGAAGGTGTTATTAGCGATGCGTTCCGCTCTTCGTCTATCCGTGCTGCTCGTGCTTTTCGCCTCTGCGTCGCTGCTCGGAGCGCAGCAGCCATCCGCCGCATACGACGCGGTCGACCCCATGATCGGGACGGGGGCCGAAGGTCACACCTTCCCTGGGGCGACGGTGCCGTTCGGCATGGTGCAGCTTAGCCCCGACACGCAGATCCGGCCTTTCAACCACAGCTACAAATGGGCGGCGGGCTACCGTTATGAGGACACGACCATCCTCGGCTTTTCTGCGACCCATTTCTCGGGCGCCGGTCACTCGGACCTGGGCGACTTCCTGCTGCAGCCGGTCGCAGGCGTCGATGTCCCGCTTGAGCCGGGCGATGCCGCCACGCCGGGCTACCGCTCGCACTTCTCGCACACGAGCGAACAGGCCCACCCCGGCTACTACTCCGTTCTGCTGGAGGACTCCGGCGTGCGCGCGGAGCTGACCGCGACCGCGCGCGTGGGCGTGAGCCGGTTTACGTTTCCGGCGGAAAAAGCCGCGCACCTGCTGCTCGACCTGCGCTCGTCCATCTACAACTACCCGGGCAAGGTGTTGTGGTCGCGCATCCGTATCCGCGCGGACGGAACCGTGACCGGTATGCGGGAGACGCGCGGTTGGGCGCCGGGGCGGCAGCTCTACTTCGCGATGCGCTTCAGCGCGCCGCTCCGGACGCATGCCCTGTACGACAAGGAGCCCGAGCCGGTGCCGTATCACGGTTTCGCCTCGCCCGGCACGACGCCTAAGGATACGCAATCGATGGAAGGCCGCGGCCTGGAAGGGGTGTTCTCGTTCGGCCGGCTCGATGCGCCGCTGACGGTGGCGCTGGCGATCTCGCCGACTGACGAAGCCCACGCGATCGCGAACCTCGATGCCGAGCAGCCGCGGCTCGACTTCGACGGGGCGCATGCCGCGGCGAAAGCGAGCTGGGAAAAGGCGCTGTCCGTCCTCGGTATCGAAGCAGACAAGGCGACGCGAACGAATGTGTACAGCGCGCTTTATCACGCGCTGCTCGCGCCCTCGCTTTCCATGGACGCGGATGGCAGCTATCGCGGGCCGGACAACCAGGTGCATGTGGCAAAGGGCTTCGACTTTGTTTCCAGCCTGTCGCTGTGGGACACGTTTCGCGCCGAGCAGCCGCTGATGACCATCCTCGAGCCGCCGAGCCGCACGGAGAGTCTTATGCGCTCGATGCTCGCCTCCGAGGCCGAAAGCCCGTTCGGGATTCTGCCGGTTTGGCAGTTTCAGGGCATCGAGACCTGGTGCATGATCGGCTACCACTCGGTTCCGGAGCTTGCGGATGCGATCGGCAAGGGAATGTCGAAGGGGGACACTGACCGGGCGCTCGATGCCATGGTGGCGAGCGCGACGTATGCGCCCTATGGCCATTTGGGCGAGTACATGCGGCTCGGGTATGTGCCGGTGGACAACGATGCGGAGGCGGCGTCGAAGACCGTCGAGTACGCGTTTGATGACTGGACGATCGCCGAAACCGCGCACCGGCTCGGGCGCGAAGATATCGCCGCGCGCTTCCGCAAGCGCGCGGAGAACTGGCGCAACGTGTTCAACGGCAAGGACGGGTTCGTCGAGCCGAAGCTGGCCTCCGGTGAGTTCCGGACGCCGTTCGATCCGGCGCGGGCCGGCGCGGCTTCCGGTTTCACGGAGGGCAATGCGTGGCAGTACTCGTGGTTCGAGCCGCAGGACGAGGCGGGGCTGATCGCGACGCTGGGCGGCGACGCGAAACTCGTGGCGAAGCTGGACGCGATGTTCGACCAGCATGTCGACATGAAGCAGTATGCGGACGTTGAGGATATCGCCGGCATGATCGGGCAGTACATCCACGGCAATGAGCCGAGCCACCACTTGGCGTACCTTTACACGTACGCGGGCGAGCCGTGGCGGACACAGGAGCGGCTGGCGCAGATCGTGGGCTCGCAGTACCGGCCGTCGCCGGACGGGCTGGTCGGCAACGATGACCTGGGGCAGATGTCGGCGTGGCTGCTGTTTACCTCGCTTGGGTTTTATCCCGTTACGCCGGGCGCGAACCAGTATGTGCTGGGGCGGCCGTTTGTGGACGCGGCGACGGTGCGCCTGCCGAATGGGAAGCAGTTCCGTATCGTCGCGGAGCACGCTTCCGAGCAGAACAGGTACGTGGGGCGGGTGCTGTTGAACGGCAAGCCGCTCGCGCGCACGTATCTGACCCATGAGGAGATCGTGCGAGGCGGGGAACTGCGGTTCGCGATGCAGGCGACACCGGACAAGAGCTGGGGCGCGAGTGAGTCGGCGCGGCCTTACTCGATGTCGAAAGATGGCTTGCTGCCCTGAGGGTTAGAGCGTTTTCCCTGTAGGTGTAACGGTAAGATTCGAGGCATGTGGCCCTTCTTGACGGAAGCCCGCGCGGAGGGCTGTTGGTCTCTTTACCTGTCTAGGGAAAACGCTTTCAAAGGGGCGGGCTACGAAATTGTTCCACGTGGAACATTCGCCGGAGGCGGTTTCGGAGCCATTCTTCGCGTTGCGACGCGCGGTAAGTTGATGAAACGAAAGGCGCTTACGGCTCTCCGTTACCGTCGTTCAGCAGATGGCGCAACGTTCCGCAAAGTGTGATTCGCTGAGCGTGGGGCACCCGCTCTGTCCTCGTCCGGAAGAGAGGACCGCTGCGCTGAGAGCATTCTCGAAGTCCACCGGAGGCACTGTCCTATTGGAACGAGAACTCGACCTTGCCTTCGCCGGTGAGCACGAGCGCGGCTTCGAAAGGCCGGCCGGCCTTCGAGGTAAACCCGCTGAGTTTGGCGGTGCGGCCTTTTTTGCAGAGCGCGGCGACGTCGCTTTCGCGCAGCGGACGGCCTGCAACTGTGCGCCAGACGGTGAAACGGCACCCGGTTTCGCTGCGTGCTGAGCAGCCGTAGAACTTCGCATCTTCACTCGCCAGGCGGACGAAACCTGCGTTGCAGACCGGGCAGGGCAGGGCTGCGCGACGTTCTCCGGTGGGCTTCGCGGCGCGTGTTCGCTGGACTCGCTTGCCGGGCTGTGTTGTTTCCGGCGCTGCGGCTTCGGTAGTCTTGCGCGCGCGTCTTGCCGGTCGAGCCGGAGTCTTGGTCAGGGCAGCGGCCGGGGACCGTTTGCGGCGGGTGCCTGTCGTGGGCTGCTGCGCGCCGGTCGACGTTGTGGACGAGGTGGTCGGAGAACGACCTGGCGAGTCGTAGAACGCCGCATCGCCGGAGGCTGCCGTTTGCGGGCGGCGCGGCCAGTTTGCGCGAGGGCCTCCGCCGGACGGCTGCCTGGCGGATCGCCCGGCGAAGGCGGGCAAGGGGCCCGCGCTTACGGGCGCGGCTTTCAGGGCGCCGCCCAGCGCGAGCAGTTCGCGCTGGAGCCGTTCATCGGCGGCGCTGACGACGGCGACGTATTCGGCTTTGCCTTCGGCGATGTCGTCGAGCTGCTGCTCGAGGTCGCGGGTGAACTCGTACTCGACAAAGGAGAAGCGCGTGAGCAGGGCATCGATGACCAGGAAGCCGAGCTCGGTCGGGCGCAGGTATTTCCTGTCGTCTTCAAGGTAGCCGCGCGTCTGCACATTTTTCAGGATCGCCGGGTAGGTCGAGGGGCGGCCGATGCCGATGCTTTCGAGCTTCTTGATAAGGCTGGCCTGGGTGTAGCGCGAGGGCGGCTGGGTCTTCTTGTGCAGCACGCGGCCATTCTCCGCAAGCGCCGGCGCGCCCACCGACAGGACCGGCACCTTGCCGCAGCTTTCACCCGTCTTGCCGTCTTCCTCTTCTTCCGCGTCGTCCTTCGCGGTCAGCGACCGCCAGCCCGGGACGGCCAGGATGCGGCCTTCGGCTTTGAAGGTGAAGGTCTCGGCTCCGGCTTTCGATTGGAGGCGGGTGGTGTTCACGCTCCATTCGGCATCGGCGAGCTGGGAGGCGACGGCGCGTTGCCAGATGAGTCGGTAGAGCGCCTGCTGCGAGGAGTCTTCGCCCGCCTGCTCGGTAGCAAAGTGGGTGGGCCGGATGGCTTCGTGGGCTTCCTGCGCGTTGCCGCGGGTCGCCCAGGTGCGGCTTTTCGGCGGTAGAGGCAGGTTGCGCTTGCCGGCGTAGCCGCGCACTTCCTTGAGCGCCTCCGCGCTGAAATTTTGCGAGTCGGTGCGGTGGTAGGTGATCAGGCCCGCTTCGAAGAGCTTCTGGGCCACCCCGGCCGTCATGTCCGGCTTCCAGCCCAGCCGCACGCTGGCGGCCTGGAGCATGGTGCTGGTGGTGAACGGCGGCGGGGGGGCCTGCTTCGCGATGCGATTGGACGAGGCGATTACGGAGCACTCGCGGCAGAGGGCGGCTCGGACGGCGAGGGCTTCGTCAAGGATGTACTTCGGCGCTTCGGTGGAAGATGGCCCGGAAGATTTCTTGAGGAACGGAGCGGTCTCCCACTGCGCGCGCCAGGCGTTGCCGTCGAAGGAAAGCTCTGCGCCGAAGTGCCGCACCTCGACAAAAGCCAGGATTTCGCGCTCGCGGTCCACCACCAAGCGGACGGCGGGGCTTTGCACGCGGCCGGCGCTCAAGCCCCGGCGGGCGGTTTGCCGCGAGAGCACGGGAGAGACCTGGTAGCCGACAAGCCGGTCGAGCACGCGGCGCGCTTCCTGCGCGTGCACCAGGTGCGTGTCCACGGAGCGGGGCCGCTCAATGGCGCGGAGGATGACCTCGGGGGTGATGGCGTCGAAGCTGACGCGGCGGGCATTGCGGAGCTTGAGGGCTTCGGAAAGGTGCCACGCGATGGCTTCCCCTTCGCGGTCGGGGTCGGTGGCCAGGTAAACGGAGTCGGCTTTGGCGACGACCGCGCGCAGGCGCTTGACGACGTCGGCGCCGCGCTCACTCAGCTCGTACTGCGGCTGGTAGCCGGGCATGCCGATGCCCAGATCCTTGACCGGCAGGTCGCGAATGTGGCCGACGCTGGCCGCGACGTCCCACCCGGAGCCGAGGATACCCTTGATCTTTTTCACCTTGTTCGGGCTTTCGACGATCATCAGTCTCACGGGCACCGGCGTCCTCGTCACCAGAGTAACGCGCAAGTGTGGGGCGGATTGCTTACCGGGGTACTCACCCGGTCCGCACCATGTTTTGCCGCGCGCAGAGCCGTTACAATTGCGGGAGCCGGCAAGCCGGCAGGCACGCTCAGAAGAGCTGCTTGCCCTCGCGACCGGCGTTACGCCCTTTTGCTCCCTGCGACTTTTTCCCCTTGTGCGTCCCGGCCGGATGCCGTCGACGCGCTGCTCTTGGAACTTATCCGGAACAGGATCTGACGTCCGATGCACCTTTGGAATGACTATGAAGGCACCACGGTGGCCGGGCAATGGACGCTCGGCCGATTGCTACGCACTGAAGGCCGCAGCGCTCTGTTCGCAACCGCGGGAAGCGACGGCAAAGCCGCGGTGCTTCGGCTGACCGAGGCCTTGAACGACCAGGCTGCACTCGGAGCGCGGTACCGGGCGATCCAGGCCGCCGGCGACCGCTTTCTGGTGAAGGTAGACGGTTACGGCGATGCGGAGCTCGACGGCGCGCCGCTGAGCTACGCGGTGCTGGAGCCGACGCAGGAGTCGCTCGCCGATATCCTCAGCGGGCGACGGCTCGCCCCGGAAGAGGTGCAGGAGGTGGCGACGGTGGTCGCCGGCGGCCTGCATGCGCTGCACGGGCAGGGGCTGGTGCACGGGCTGGTGGAGCCGGAAAGTGTGCTGGCGGCGGGCGACCAGATCAAGCTGCGGTCGGACTGCGCAAGGTGGGCGCCGGCGCCCGAAGACGCCGATCTGGAAGGCGCGATTACACCGCAGACAGATGCATGGGGGCTGGCGGCGGTAATTTACCGGTCTCTGACGGGGAACCGCCTGCACGATTCCTCGGACGCGCTCGCCCTGCCGGAGCCGTTTGCGACGATTGTGCGGAATACCGCGTGGGGGGCATGGGGGGTGCCGGAGATCGAGGCGGAGCTGGCGCGCGCGGGCAGGGCACATGCCGCGCCGGTGGCTCCGGCGGCCGAGGCATCGGGGCGCGCGCAGAGCTCGCCCGCGCCTTCGCCGGTTACACCTCCAGCCTCAGTGGAAAGCGTAGCGGCAATCGGCGCCGGTCCTGAGCCTTCGGCTCCGAAATCCGTGAGCAGCCGCGCTGCCATTGCTCCTCCGGCGGAGGAGCAACGCGCGTGGCAGCAGCCCGAGCGTGTTTCGGGCCCAAACCGCCGCAACGTGTGGCTCGGCGTGGGTGCGGCGGTTCTGTTGGTTCTCGCGATTGCGGTACTTTTGTTCTTCCATCACCGGGCGAACAGGACGGCAGCCGCGCCGGAGCAGGCGAATACGGTTGCGGAGACTCCCGAAACGGCGCCGGCCCCTCCGGAACCGAAGCCGGATGCCGCGCCGGCGCCCGCGCAGCCAGAAGCCAAGACCGATGCGGGCACAGCCGCGCAGGGCACAAGGATCTGGCGGGTGGTGGCCTATACCTACAACCGGCAGGACGAAGCGGCGGCGAAGGCTGCTGCCCTTAACCGGCGCTTCCCCAAGTTCAACGCGGAGGTGTGGAGCCGGACCGGGCAGCGGCCGTTTCTTGTCACCCTCGGCGGCCCCATGCTGAAGGAGCAGGCCGTGGAACTGCGTGGGCTGGCTCGCCATGCCGGGGTTGCTCGCGATGTATATGCGCAGAATTATGCCCGGTAGGAGCTAGAGCATTTTCACAGTAGGTGCGAGGTAAGGCGCTGCACTCCCCGCAGCT
>CAXTSA010000067.1:0-10823 GCA_964246755.1 uncultured Acidobacteriaceae bacterium | reverse complement strand
ATGGCCCAGCACTGAAGGGTCGACAGCAGTGCCGCGAACGAACAGGTCCACATCGCCGGCCAGCTTGGCGTAGGTGTTATTAATGTCAAGCTGCGGCGCCGAGGTCACGTGCACATCGAGCCGGATGCGGTTGCCGAACGCCGTGGGGTCGGGAGGCGGCGAGATACCGTTGGAGGAAAAAGCTGACGCATCGAGGCCCGGGCTGATGGAAAAGCGCGTGATGAGAACGCCGCCGCTCACGAGGATGTTCTTGAGCGTCCCCTGTACGCGAATCTTGCTGTTGAACACCGTGCTGATGCCGCCGGGGTAGCGCACCCGCACCTGGTTTGCATTGATCGAGAGATCCGCGTAAATGCCGGCTTGATAGGTAACGAAACCGCCGAAAGCAAGGTCGCCGCCGCCGCTCGTCGCCTTGAGGTTGGTCACCGACAGCCGCCCCTGGTCGAACACCAGCGAGCCGTTCAGGTGATTTACGCCATTGGGGAAGTCGCCGTAAGCGAGGTTCACATCGTGGAAGTCGACCGCGCCTTCGAGGTCAGGCTTTTCGATGGTATTGCCTGCGGTGAAGTGAAATGCCACATTGCCGCTGCTGTTGATGTCCGGGTCGAAGGTGTGCGCGACCTGGAGGTCGAGCGTACCGTCCGCCTTGGCATCGAGCAGGCGGTTGGTGCCGAACAGCGCCGCGCGACCCTGTGCATGCACGTCGGTACCGCCGCCAGTGATGTGCAGCGGTTGCAGCTGCGCAATGCCGTCGCGCAGCGCAGCCCGGCTGCCGCCCTCGGTGCCCAGCGTAATGCCCTGCGCCGCGACAGCGATCCGCGATAGCTCGGCATCGCCGCTCAACTGCTGCGGCTTGGTAAGCGGCCCGTTCACCGTCACGTCGCCGCTGATGATCGAGTCGCCTCGCACTCCGCTTACGTTGAAGAGTTGGAGGTAGGGGTTGATGTCGAGGTTGGAAAGCGTGACCTTGGCCTGCGTGTTGTAGTCGCCGCTCAGGCCGGTTTGCGCGTGCAACTGGAGAGACGCTCCATTCAAGCGCGCATCCATATCGGCCAGCAGCGTGGCCGCCGCGCCGGCGCCTTGTGTGTGCGCTGTGAGGTCGACGTGCCCGGTCGAAGCTGGACCGCCAGCCGGATTCGCGATCGCAAGGTTCGCGAGGTGCACCCCGGCCTGCAACTCCGGCGCCTGCACCGTGCCCGAACCCCGGACGCTGAAGGCGAGCTGTCCATGCCCCAGCAGCGGCGATTTCTTGAGTGCCTGGAAGTTGTCCAGCGCAAGCCCGTCGGTCTGCGCCTGCACGTGAAAGCGCTTGCTGGTCAGGTTATAGCCGCCATTGCCGGTGATCTGTCCGCCGCCGATCAGGAACGTGAGCTGCGAGGCGCCGACATCCTGCCCGGCGAACGCGAGGTCGGCGTTGAGGCTCTTGTAGGGCTCGCCATATACCTGTCCACCGTTGACCGCGAGGTGCCCGCCGCCATTCAGATTGCCGAGTGTTCCGCCGACCTGGACGTTCAGATTGAGTGTGCCGGTCACAGGCAGCGTGGACTGCCCGGCGAGCGCCAGCAGGTCCGGGATGTTCGCGTCGTTGATGCTTGCCGTCGCGTGGATCGCCGCGTCATTATCAAACGCGTAGCCTTTGCGACGTGTGCGATGCGCATGCAACTGCCCGGCCGCGTGCACCTGCGTGTTGCCGCGCGTAATCAACGCGCTCTGCACGGAGATCAACGCCGGGGAGTATTCGGCGTCGGCCGTAAGTGAGTCGATATGGAACGCAGTCGGCGCGGCGGCCTGCGCGTTTCCAGGCCCGGTAGCGGCCGTGGGCACCGGCACGGGCTGCCCGGCAGGGTTTTTCGGCTTTACCGCGCTCGCGGCGGCCGTTGCCGGCGTGTTGTCGAGCAGCAGGTCGAAGTTATTGACGGCCAGGTGGCCCGTAACGTCCGGCGCCGCAAGGTTGCCGGTGACCACGCCGTTGAACGAAGCCTGCCCATGCAGCGCTACCGGCAGCTTGCCCCCGCCAACGCCGAAGGTCGTAAGCGCCCTGTTGAACTCACCCAGGTTTGAGACCGTGAGCTGCGTCTGCAAAGACGAGCGCGCGCCTGCAGCCAGACCCACGCCGCCCGTCACGTTAAGCTGAGTGCCGGGCGTGTGCGCGTTCAGCTGGTGCACCAGCACGCTATTCGTGCGGCCGGCATAGGTGACGTCAATGACGCCATTCACCGGGACATCGCCGTTCGACGGCGCCGGCGGCGCGTTGAGCGCGATCTTCGCATCGGCCGCGAGGTCCGAAGCATTGCCGGTCCAGGTCAGCTTGAGCGTGCCATTCGCGGTCGTGAAGAAACCCAGGTGCTGAAACTTCGGGGGCGCCACGATCGACAGGATCGACGGCAGCGTAAACCCACTCAGCTTCGCATTCACCACGCCCTGCGACACGACGGCCTTTGCCGGCGGATTGCTGGTTGCATTCGCGACCGCGCGGTTCACCTCGCGAGCCGCACGCGCAGTCGCTGCCGCCTTCGCGCCCGGCTGAACAATGGGAGGCGCGGCAGGCGGCGGCGTAGGCGCAAGCCAGTGGTCGATATGGGCGTCGCCGGTCAGTGTGCCGCCGGTCGAAAGTTTCGCGCGCAAGTCGCTCAACGCCAGGATGTCCTGCGTGATGTGCACTTGCGTTGCCGCATTGAGCCCATTGACGTTGACGCCCGAGCCCTTGTACGTTGCGCCCGCGATCCGCGTCTCGCCGTCGACATTGAACAGCGCCTTGGTGCCCTGCCCGTGCAGGTCGAGCGCGACCACGCCACGGTCAAGACCCGGCACCGCGGCAAGCGCTTCGGCCTCGCGCAGGTCGACGGTGCCCTTCGCCGCCATTTGCCAGTGCGGGTCGGCAAAGTCGCTCACATTCGCGTGCGCGGCAAGGGTCGATGAGCCGGCCGTGAACTGCAGGTCGGGCACACTGAGGTTGTGCCGCCCCACCAGCGCTGAAACCGTCAGTTTGGAGTGAATGGGCGCGGCAAGCGAACGGCGCGCCGTCAGGTCCGCGATCGAGATCGTGGCCTTGTACTGATCCGAGCGCACCAGGTAATTCATCCCCACATCAAGATCGTTCGCGGCCAGCGAGAACGGGATCGCCTGCTGGTTGACGAGCGCCGTGCCGTCGTTGATCTCCGCGCGGTCTACCGCGAGATCAAAGACCTGGTTAATGGTCGTGTTCAGGTCGGTCGGCGCGCTCTTCTTCTTGGGTACCGGCTGGTTGGTCGAGCCGTCCTTGTACACGATCAGGTGAACGACGGGCTTGTCGACGCCGAGATAAAGCAGCCCGACTTTCGCGCGAAACAGCGAGATAATCTTGACCTGCTCCGGCAGGCGATCCACATGCGCGTAGGGCACCTCGCCGGGCGCCTCCAGGCCGTGGATCGTCAGGTTGTCGGCTTCCACCTCCAGGTGCAGCAGGCGCCAGCGAAACGCACCAAGCTCGACACGGCCGCCCGTGGCATCGCCGAGCACCTGGATCAACTCCGTGCGGACCTTGTTAGCAAACTGCGGCGTTGAGGCATACCAGCTCAGCCCAGCAACAAGCAGCGCGAGCAAGACAATCGCGGCCAGGAGAAACTTGAGAAAGAGGTGCCGCTTCGGGCGCGGCGCACCGCCGCCTGAGATGGCGCGCCGGCCGAACAGTGAACTCGGTGTGGTGCTCATGCGCCGCCTCCCAGTGAGTCGTTTGCATCCCCGGCATGGCTGTTGCTTTGCCCGTATGCCGGCACCAGGATCTGCACGCTGCCCTCTTGCCGCAGCGTCGCTTCCCAATCGTCAATCTGCTTCGACACCTGTTGCTGCAGCAGTACCTCTTCGATGCGGGGGCGCAGGGTTTTGAGCGAGGGCGGCCTCTCGTGCTTGGCCTGGAACTGCGGCACCAGATTCTTGTCATAGTAAGCCTGCACCTGATCGGTCGGCACACGGACGCCGGCGCGGAAACGCAAATTGACGAAGTTCAAGATCACGAGTCGCTGCCGCCACCGCTGCGCCACCTCGTCGGGACTCATGCCGCGGTCGGCCAGGTAGCTGGCCCAGCCTGCCGCTGTCTGGCACCGGGTCGCGCAGCCGGGCAGCTGCTTTTTGAGCTCGGCGATGAACTTGTCGACGTCGGCCGGGGTGATGTCCGGCGTGCTCTGGTCCTGCTCCTTCATCTGCTGCAGGATGAGCGTGCGCGTAAACAGGTGCTCGGCCGCGCGCGCGTCCGTGTTTTCACCGGCGGGCAGCAACTGCAGAGACTCGAAGCGCCGCTCCTCTTCCACGTCGCTCTGCAGCACTACATCGCCATTGATGATGGCGACAACGCTGTCGAGCACGACCGGCTTGTCCTGCGGGGCGCCCGCGGTTTGCGCGTTTCGGGCCTTTTCGGCCTGGTCTCCGGCCTTCGCCTTTTGCGAAGGCGTGACATGGGTTTGCGAGTCCGCCTGCACGGGCGCGGCATTCTGCGCGAGCACCGGCGCAGCCAGGGAGAGCGAGAGCACGAAAGCGGAAAGTGTACGCATCAGAACGCCTGACCAATGCTGAAGAAAAAGTTGAAGTGCCCTGCCTCGTTCACCCTTGGCCCGGCGCTCGCATTGGTGATGTCGTAGCCGGTGATCTGTGGGTAAATTGGAGGGTTCAGGTTGTAGCTCGCATCGACGCGAATCGGCCCGATCGGGGTGCCGTAGCGCGCGCCCACGCCGAGCGCATGCGAAAAGTAGTTATCCGAGCAGCGGCCTGTCAACCCGATGCTGTTCGACTCGGCCGATGGAGCTTCCTGGTCGGCGAGCGAAAGGTCGCGGCAGCCGGCCCGGTCGGGTTGGCGGAACCGCAGAAAGCTGGGCCAAATGTCGTTGCCTTTCACGAAGACGTTGCCCATGTCGTGGAACACCACAAAAGAAACGCTGCTGCCGACAACCGGCAGCGTAGGAGCGGGCAGGCGCAGCTCGAAGTTATTGACCAGAGTAGCCGCGCCGCCGATTGGAAATCCCGTCACGGAATCGCGCGGTCCGGCCGCGTTGATGCCGAAGCCGCGATGCGATTGCGCGCCGCCCGCATACAGCCGCTCCGGCAGAGGGATAAGTTCTGTAGCCCCGGTGCCGAAGGAGCGCTCGAAAGCAAGGCGCGTCTGGCGCGCGAAGACGTATTTATGCACGTTGCCGAAAGGGTAATAACTCGCGTTTGTTCCGTCTAGCCGGTTGAAGTTGGACTGCGACCCGAACTTACCGTCTGAGACAAACTCCTGCACGGTATTGTAAGTGCCGCCCGAGGCGTTCAGCGAAGAGGGCCGCCGGGTGTCGCGAATGTAAGTCACGCCAGGGCCGCCGACCGTCACCGGCTGCGAGAGCAGTGGAATCTGGTCCGGCGCGACCTGCACCGTGTTCGCGTCGACGCTGATACGCCGGAACTGGTACTGGTAGATCCAGGTTGTCGGCAGGCCCACTCGCTGCGTCAAGCGCACATTGGCCAGCAAGCGAGAAGCCGCATAAGTCGTAACATCCTGCTCGTTGGTATACCCGCCGCTGAGCGACAGACTCAGGCTACGCTTGCCGAATGGATGCGGGTCGTCAAAGGTAAGCAGCGCCACTTTCTCGAGCGAGCCATAAGTTGTCTTCAGCGTCACACTGTTGTCCGTGCCGCGCAGGTTGATGCGCGATATGTTCAGGGACACGAGCTCGCTCACGCCGAAGCCCCCGTTTGGGTTGCAGTACCCATACGGATTAAGACCCTGCTGAATGCGCGTCGCCGCATTGCACGAACCCGGGTTCCCGGTCTGCGCCTGCAAACCCACCCCGTAGGTCACATCCCACCGCTTGGCCTCGGTAAACTGCAGCAGCACATCCTTGCGCAGCTGCTGGCCGTTCGGGTTCTGCACCGCTGTATTTACACCGTTGAAAAGCGTGAGGTCGTAGAGCTGGCGCTGCGTGTCGATCAGCGCGCTCTGGTTCAGCACATCGCCCGGATGCACCAGGATATGATTGTCGACCGTTTTGCGACGGGTGTAATGCAGCCCGCTGATCAGCACGTTGTTGACGTGGATCTGCTCGCCCTCGGTGATCTCGAGCGTAATGTCGATCAGGTTTGGGTCGCGCGGGTCCGGCGCCTGCTTCAGGTTCGCCGTCGCCTGATCATAGCCGTTGGCAAGATAGTAAGTCAGTACCGCATCGCGGTCGCCCGTCAGGTTATTCGAGTTATACGGCTGCCCTACCTGCGTATTCAGCAAAGGCAGCAGAGTACTGTTCGGTACCTTGATGTTCCCCACCAGCTTATAGGAACCGAACCGCTGCTGCACGCCTTCCGTCACCTCATAAGTGATAGTTACGTGCGCGACCTTTGAAACCTTTCCACGCTTATCCGTCTCCGAATCCCGGATGACCGGCTTGACCGCGACTTTTGAAAATCCGCTGCCCTCGTAAATGGCCTGGATCGTCGTTACATCGCTCGCCACCAGGGCGGCGCTGTAGGTGCCGCGGTGATCGAACAGGCTCGCCGGGTGCACATTCAGCCGCGGCTCTATCAGCGATGTCTCGAAATACCTATTCCCGGTAATCGCGACCGAATCCACATCATGCACTTTGCCAAGCTGCACAGTGTAGGTGATCAGCGTCTGCGCGTTCGGAGGCTGCACGCTGGTATGCGACACCCGAATATCGGCGTAGCCTTTCCGCTGGTAAAAGTCTCGGATGCGCCGGTTGCCCTCGTTTAAAAGGTCCTCTTCTACTGTGCCTTCCTCATACACAGGAACCAGGTTACGGATGCTGCCCTTGCTCATCTTCACGCCGTTGACCACCACCACAACCTTGTTTCCCTGGGTGACGTTGAAGGTGTAATTCAAATGGTTCGTGGGCTGCTCATATTGCTTATTGTCGAGCTTCACTTTCGACTCGAGCAGTTGCTGCTTCTGGTAGTGGGCCCTCAATTTGTCGAGCGCGTTGTTGACTGTGTCCCGCGTCACGCGCGCGTTGAGCTTGAGCTTGGCTGCCT
Organism: uncultured Acidobacteriaceae bacterium; assembly: GCA_964246755.1. Classification (GTDB taxonomy): domain Bacteria; phylum Acidobacteriota; class Terriglobia; order Terriglobales; family Acidobacteriaceae; genus EB88. The sequence goes on along the minus strand of CAXTSA010000067.1, from coordinate 3,836 downwards.
TGCGAAACTTGTCCGGAGTCAACCCGCTGTCGCCGGTGACTGCGACCGCGCCGACCCGGGCCTGCTTGCCCAGCGTCACGACATAGTTCACATTGATCTGCTGGTTCACGGGGTCAATCGCGTGACCTTCTATCACCTGACCCTGGTAGTAGCCGTCTGTCTGGAGCACGTTCTCGATCAGTTTTTTGCCGCGGTCGAGCTTGGCTTGCGTGTACGGCGTCCCGGGGCTCAGCTTCGTCGCGCCGGTCAGCAGGCTGGTCAGGTTCTCGCTGTTCACGCCGTCTACATTGACGCGCCCGATGAACAACTGCTGCTCTCCATCGAAGATGATGTGGACGTCATCGCCGGTGCGCACCCCGGCGACGTCGATGTTACTGTAAAGCCCGGTCGCGTAAAGCCGGCGCAGGCTGCTGCGGATCTTCGCGGGGTCCAGCAGTTGGCCGGGTTGCAGGGGCAGTTCGGCCTGCAAGGGCTGAAGCCGGTCCGCCTCGACGCCCCGGAACTCGATACCGCTGACCCGGAGACCGCGCCAGGCGCGCAGGTTCTCGGTGCCCGCGTTCGGCGTACCCGGGGGCGGGTTGGTGCTCAGCGGGTGGCTCTCATCGTAGGCCGGCAGCTTCGCGGCATCCGGCAGATTCTGCCCGGCCGGTGGAGCGTTGCCGGGCTGGGTCTCTGCACGGGAGCCTGGTTGGTGGGCGTAACGGCGCCCTGGCCGCGCGCCAGTGGCGCCGCAATCGCAGGCAAAACGAAAAACAGAACCGCCGGCGCGCGAAGAACACAATTGGAGGAAAAGAGTTGGAGCGGTGATCCGCTTCTGATTCGCAACATGAGGTATCCGTGTCCGCTTCTAAGATGCAGGCTTGCCATGGGGAATTACAAGCGGCTTGCGCATTTTGCCGGTTCCCGAAGTTTGGCCGGTCCGCGCACGCCGTCGGTGCAGAGCGCCATGTGCCCGTTTCGGTTGCCCGCTAAACGCCTGGGAGATCCCCCCTCCGCGCCGCCGGATGCGGGCAGATACGCCAGCCATCCCCTATACTAATGGGACTGCCTCAAGAACAGGACTCATGGCTTCCACCGACCTGCCCCTGCCAAACGCCGGCAGCGACCCGTTCTCCGACCGCTACTCACGACAGACGCTTTTCGCCCCCATCGGCAAGGGCGGCCAGCAGAAGCTTAGCTCCGCGCACGTGGCCATCGTGGGCGTCGGAGCCACCGGCGCAGCTGTAGCCGGCCTGCTGGCCCGCGCAGGGGTCGGTCGGCTCACCCTCATTGACCGCGATTTCGTCGAAGCGAGCAATCTTCAGCGGCAGGTCCTGTTTGACGAGGCCGACGCGCTGCTCAGCCTGCCCAAGGCGGAAGCCGCCCGCCGGCAGATCGGGCGTTTTAACAGCGAGATCGAGGTCAGCGCCCATGTCGCCGACCTGGTACCCGGCAATATCCATGCCCTGTTGGACGGGGCTGAACTGCTTCTGGACGCGACCGACAACTTCGAGACCCGCTACCTGCTCAATGACTACGCGGTCGAAGGGGGCAAGCCCTGGATCTATGCGGGCGCCGTCGGGGCCTACGCCGTCACCATGAACATTCTGCCGGGCGATACGGCCTGCCTGGCCTGCCTGTTCCCGAGCGCACCCTCGGGCACGGTGGAAACCTGCGACACAGCCGGAATCCTGGGCATGGCGGTCAATCTCGCCGCCTCCATTGAAGCGGCCGAGGCGCTCAAATGCCTGACGGGCGGCCGGGCCGCCATGCGCCGCACCCTGCTTTCCCATGATCTCTGGACCAATGAGCGTTCGGAGATCGCCTCGGCCGGTGCGCCGCGCCCGGGCTGCCGCGTGTGCGGCGGGGCGCGCGACTTCGCCCACCTGCGCGGCGAAGGCCGCCCGCACATCACGCTCTGCGGGCGAAACTCCGTGCAGATCCACGAACACTCCCGCACAGTCGACTTCGCTTCGCTCGCGGCCAAACTTGAGCCGCATGGCGCAGTGCGCTGGAACGAGCTGCTGCTCAGGTTCACCCGTGCGCCCTACACGCTGACTGTCTTCCCGGACGGCCGGACGCTGGTACAGGGTACGACCGACATCACCCAGGCCCGCTCGCTGTACGCGCGATTCCTCGGCGCCTGACGCGGCGCCTGTCCTGCTCGCAAGCAACCGAAGCGCGGGTCCGCCCGTCAAAGCTTTGAATCTCGAGCGACCGGCTGCAGGCGAGATGAGCGATAATGGAAAATGAGTCGCACCGCTTGTCTCCCCCAGGACAAAGGAATCAGACAAATCGAATCGGGGTGCCGTGAGCACAGCAGGACCTACACAGCAGGCAAAAAATCCGGTGCAGCACATGCGCCGCAATCCTCCCATTGCCGGCGAAGCAGAAGCGATCGCGGCGGCCCAGGCCGGCGATGGACGGGCGTTCGAAACCCTCTACGGCCTGCACAAGCGCCGGGTATATTCCCTGTGCCTGCGCATGCTGGGCAATGTCGCCGAGGCCGAAGACCTGACGCAGGAGGCGTTCCTCCAGCTCTATCGAAAGATCGGCACCTTTCGCGGAGACTCGGCATTCTCGACCTGGCTTCACCGCCTGGCCGTCAACGTGGTGTTGATGCATCTTCGCAAGAAGGGCCTGCCTCAAGTCTCGCTTGAAGAAACACTCGAGCCCTCGAGCGACGATGGGCCGCGCAAGGATATCGGCGCGCGCGATCTGCAGTTGTCCGGGTCCATCGACCGGGTGACCCTGGAGCGTGCCGTCGAGAACCTTCCACCGGGATATCGGCTGGTTTTCGTGCTGCACGATGTGGAAGGGTATGAGCACAACGAAATTGCAGGCATGCTGGACTGCTCGATTGGCAATAGCAAGTCTCAGCTCCACAAGGCGCGCATGAAGCTGCGCGACCTTTTGAAGTCTGGTCTGCGGAAGGAAACACAGGAATGATTGACAGGAGTGCTCCAGAAACCACGACGGATTGCGCCGCGTTCCAGCAGCGGCTGCCCCAGCTCTTTGGATCGGAGATGGATTTCAGCAAGGAGCCGCACCTTGAATCGTGCGAGAACTGCGCCGAGCTGGTTCGCGATCTCCAGTACATCGCGCAACAGGCCAAACTACTGATGCCGATTCACGACCCTTCGCCGGCGGTGTGGGAGAACATCAAGGGCGCGCTCGGTTCGCCCGAGCAAAAGGGCAGGTAACGCCGAGGCGAGCTCACCCTTTGTCTCCCGCAACTGTGAGTCCTCGGTACGACCGGGTGGTCCTGACCGGCTTCATGGGTGCAGGGAAATCGACGGTCGGACGGGCGCTTGCCCCCGTGCTGGGCTGGCGGTTCACCGACGTCGATTCCCTTCTGACCGCCCGTGCCGGCTTGACGGTGGAAGCGTGGTTCCGGCTCCACGGGGAGGCGCACTTCCGGCAACAGGAAGCAGCTCTGATCGCCGAAGTGCTCCACGAACGGCGCACGGTGGTCGCCCTCGGCGGAGGAGCGGTCGAGCATGCTCGGACGCGTCAGCTGGTTTTCAATGATCCTCGTACGCTGGCGGTCTATCTCCAGGCGCCACTCGCTGTTTCGCTCGCTCGCTGCGCCGGCGAACCGGGTGCGGCAGTACGTCCCGTGCTCGAGGACCGGGCTGCCCTGGAAGAGCGCTTTCGCCTTCGTCTGCCCTTCTACCAGCGAGCCCACTTGACGGTGCCGAGCGAAGCGCAGTCGCCTCCGGCCATCGCTCAGGCCATCGCCGCGGTTCTGGCCGAGTCCTCCGGCGAACAGGCTTGATAGAGCGAAACGACCTTGGGGCAGCCTCGACCGGGAAATAGCCCTCCCCCTGCAACCATTAGGCTGTGAAACGCGAGCA
>CAXTSA010000066.1:0-10836 GCA_964246755.1 uncultured Acidobacteriaceae bacterium | reverse complement strand
GGATGCATCGATCCACTCGCTCGCTCAGGTGGAAAGGATGCTCGGCGCGCCTCTGCTTGCTGTCTTGCCCACGATCGAGCGTACTGCTCGTGAGGCGATCGCGCCGAGAAACCGCCGCCGACTCCTGCCTGGCCGCGGAACTGCCGTGCCGCTGCTTGCTGTCCCGCACAGTCCGGTGCCCTTGCCCGTTTTGGACGCTAAGCCTTCTGCATTCGCTGAAGCGCTTCGGTGTGTTCGTGCCGCGCTACAACTCTCTCCTTCCGGCGAGCCGCCCAAGGTGATCCTGGTCACAAGCTGTTTGCCTTCCGAAGGCAAAACCACGCTTGCAGTCAATCTGGCGGCGCTGTTCGCGCGAAACGGCGCGCGTGTGCTGCTCGTGGACGCCGACCTGCGCCGCCCGGCCCTGCACGCTTACGGCCAGAGCCCGTCGCTCTCCGGACTCGCCATGGCGCTCTCAGGGCCTGCGCCGGTGTCGACGCAGCTGCCGGTCACGTCCATGCCGAACTTTCATATGCTCTCCGGCGCCGAGGTTCCGTCATTTCCGTCCGAACTGCTGGGCTCTCCCCGGATGGAAGAACTGCTGCGAGAGTGGAAAGCGGCCTACGACATCATCGTGCTCGATTCGCCTCCCGTGCTTTCGGTCGCGGACACCCTTCTGCTGGCGCGCCACAGCGACGCCACCCTGCTCGTTGCACGCCACCGTCGCACGACCGGGCAGGCACTGCTGCGCGGATTGGAGGCGCTCCAGCAAACCGTGCCGCGCGGTCCAGTCGGCGTGGTCCTGAATGACGTTGTGCGTAGTTCTGGAGATTTCTATGAGTATTTCGGCTACGAAGGGAACGCATTTGCCCGCCAGAGCTAATACGCGATATTTCGCCCTCCTCGCGTGCCTGCTCTGCTTCACGCGAATGGCTACCGCGCAAGGCGGGACGGAAAGCCTCGTGATCGGGCCTGGCGACCTGGTTTCCATTCACGTGTTCCGTGAGGAAGACCTCAACACCAAGCTTCGCGTCAAGGACTCCGGCACAATCGCCCTGCCGCTTATCGGTTCGGTCCGCGTTGCCGGTCTCCCAGCAGCCGATGCAGCCTCATTGATCGCGGACCGCTATCGCGCGGACGGCTTCCTCAATCATCCGCAGATCTCGGTGCTTGTGGAGGAGTCCGCCACGCAAAAGGTCGACGTGCTCGGCGAAGTGGCGCGCCCTGGGAGCGTAATGCTGAGCAGCCCGCGTAACCTGCTTGATGTCCTGGCCGAAGCGGGCGGACTGCTTAAATCGGCCGATCGTCATGTCACCGTTCGTCGGCCCTCCGGCGCGCCCATCACGGTACTGGTTCCCAACGACGCCTCGGCTGAACTCCCTTCAGCCGGTCTGCTTGTTTCGCCTGGGGATACGGTGCTTGTTCCTCGCGCGGGCATTGTTTACGTTCTCGGCGACGTGGGCCGGCCCGGCGGATATCTTATGCAGGACGATTCCGCGCTGTCGCTTTTACAGGCGCTTTCGCTGGCCGCAGGCGTTACGAAGACTGCGTCCGAGAGCGGTGCACGGCTGATTCGCAAAACAAATGGGGTCGCGACGGAGTTGCCGCTTCCGCTGAAAGCGATCCAGCGAGGCAAGCTGCCCGACCCCCAATTGCGCAATGACGACGTCGTATACATTCCCTTTTCGTTGGGCAAAAATTTGGCGCTCGGAGCCTCGTCCATCGCCGCATCCGCCTCTTCAGCGCTTATCTACGCGGCCTACTAGCGATGAGAGCGCTCCGCGACATGCAACTTGAGGATCTCAGCATCGTCCTGGCCTTGCTGTTCTTTGGCGTCGCGGGCGCTATTCCCGGCATTGCTCCAAACCAGGCAAACGAGATGACCGGAGCCGCCGCGAGCACGCTGCAAACGGTCGCCGGCATAGGCTCGCAGGTGGTCGTCAATGGACTGATCCTGCTCTTGTTGCTGCGTCACCAACGCGTGTTCGCTCCCCGCCGCGCAGCCTTGCGCTGGTCCCTGCTTTTGAGCGCCTGGGCGCTAGCTTCCACGTTTTGGTCGCAGGATCCCTTGCTAACAGCGCGGCGTGCCGTTCCATTCGCACTGGCCGCCGCTTTCGGCGCGTTTCTTGCCTTCCGTCTACCCCCGCGGCGGTTGCTCATCCTGCTGCAAGTTGCCTTCGCGCTGCTCGCCTGCTGGTCGGCGGTGCTTGCGCTCGGTTTTCCGTCGATCGGACTCGATGCTTCCACCGGTCACTCCGGCGACTGGCAAGGCGCGTTTACGCAGAAAAACGCCTGTGGGAGAGCGATGGTTTTTGCACTCGCAACGATCGTTTCGAGCGAACGGCTCTCGCTCGGCCGCGCGCTCCTCTTTGCGGTTTTCACAGCCGAGCTCGTGTTCAGCGGTTCGCGAGGGGCCTGGGTTCTCGGCGCTGTTCTCGTCGCCGGTGTGATTGCGTTTCGCGCAAGCTGCAGGCTTGACCGCCGAACCAGGAGCGCGCTTCTCGCCGGCAGCGCAGTCGTCGTTGCATTCCTTCTCGCGTTTTCTTTACTGAATTTCGCGAGCCTTGCTCCTCTGCTCGGGCGCGATGCCACCCTTACTGGCCGTACCGCGATCTGGCACGAGGTCTGGCTGGCGATCCTGCATCACCCGGTACTTGGCTATGGATTTTCCGCTTTTTGGCGAGGTGCAGCGGGAGCTTCCTGGAGCGTCGTCGTGGCGCTCCGTTTCGTGCTCTTTCACGCCCACAATGGATTTCTTGAGATCTGGCTGGAGCTCGGCGTCGCCGGCCTCTTGCTGTTCGCCTTCGGCTTTCTCCGTGCCGCCTTTCTGCTCTGGCCAGAGGTGCGATCCGGTCATTTCGCCGCGGCTGCGTGGCCGCTTTCCACGCTCCTGCTCATCGCGCTTTACGATGTCGACGAGAATACCGTTCTGTCCTTCAACGGATTGTTCTGGGTGCTTTATGTTTCGGCACTCACGCGGATCGAGCTTCTTGCGAGCAATCGAAAAGCAGTGCGCCAGTTGCTAGCCCAAAAGGGGGCGGTCGCGCCGACGCCCCTGCCCATTTCGAACGTTCAAACCTTGCCTTTGCCCTCCGCCAGTCGTCCTCCCAGCGCGTTTATCATCGCCCGCCAAGCGCCGGCAAATGTGGAGGTCTGCAGCCCGTGGCTCTAAGCGCAGCAGCCATCATCCAGATCGCCCCGGAAGCCACTTTGAGGATGCGGAGGCCGCGCTTCTACAGGCCGGAACTCGACCTGCTCCGCTTGCTCGCCTTCCTCATGGTCTGGCTTGCACATGCGCTACTCTCCTTCTCTCTGGTGCTGCCGAAACGTTCGCTCGCGGTTTTGGAAGGTGCGGGAAGCTGCGGCGTACCTACATTTTTCTTTTTGTCCGCTTTTCTGATTACAGAACTGCTCCGCCGTGAGCGAGACGCGACCGGCAGCGTCCACGTGCGCTCCTTTTACATGCGCCGCATCCTGCGCATCTGGCCCTTGTATTTCGGTGTGCTTGCCGGGTACTGGCTCTTGGGGCTTCGGTTTCACGGTTTCCGTATCGAAACCGGGCGTTTGGCAGCGTCCTGTCTTCTCGCCGGCAATTGGTACATTGCTCTTCACCCCGCGATCACCACCCCGATGCGCTCGCTCTGGAGCATTTCCGTCGAAGAGCAGTGGTACCTGCTCTGGCCGCTGCTCCGGCGCGCTTACTCGACGCGCCTGCTTCTGCTCTTCTGCGGCACCACGCTTCTTTTCTCGCACTTGCTGCTTCTTGGGCTTTCACACGTAGCCAACCCTTCGATGCTCCACGTCACCGCATGGGTGAACAGCGGGGTGCAGTTCCAGTACTTCGCCCTTGGCGCTGCGGCGGCGCTGCTGCTCGACGGTCGAATCCCGCAGCTCCGAAGGCGAACCCGCTTCTTGCTTTTCGCGACCGGAGCCGCCGCACTGCTGCTTGCTTCGGGCGTCTGCCGGATCAAGCAGCCGTCCCTCGCGCACTCCGCTGCTTCGCTCAGCGCCGGGTACCTCCTGGCAGGCGTCGGCGCCGCAAGCCTGTTCTTCGCGCTGCTCGGGATCTCTTCCTCCCGCTGCCCTCGGCTTCTCGTCCGCCTGGGCCAGCTCTCGTTTGGACTGTATGTTTTCCATGAAACAGGCTTTTTCCTAGCAAATGCTCTGACGCGTCAGTACGCCGCCGCTCCCACGGTCGCCGCGTTGGCCCTCGAGAAGCTGCTGGCACTCGCGCTTACGATCGGGCTTGCCGTTGCGAGCTATCACGCGTGGGAGCTGCCTTTTCTGCGCCTCAAGCAGCGATGGACGCTCGTGCGCTCCCGTGAGGCGCAATGATGCAGCGCGTCCTTATTTATCGCAGCGACTTGCTGCCGCCGTCTGAAACGTTCATTGCCGCTCAGGCTGAGGCACTCGGGCGCTACCAGCCGATTTTTGCCGGACTGCGCCGGTGCCAACCCTCGTTACAGCTGCCGGCAGAACACGTCGTTGTCGCGAAAAAACAGTTTGGCGAGCCATTGCTCTTCCAGGCAGCCGGGCTTGCTCCCGGTCTGCGTCGTGCGGCGAGGGCGCACAATCCATCGCTGGTGCACGCGCACTTCGCTCTCGACGCGGCTGAAGCTCTGCCGTTGGTGCGCTCGCTCGCTCTTCCGCTGGTCGTCACGCTGCACGGCTACGACGTGATGTGCTCGGACGAAACGCATCGAAGCAGCCGCCGGGGGCGCCTGTATCTCGCTCGCCGGCAGGAGCTCTGGGCGCAAGCCGCGCTCTTCGTGTGCGTATCGGGCGCAGTCCGCGATCGCGCGCTCGAGCGCGGATTCCCGGCTCACAAACTCCGCGTGCTGCCCATAGGGGTCGATACGGAGACGCTCATTCCCGCACGCGCGCTCGCCTCTGACCACTCGATCCTGTTCGTCGGCCGGCTGGTCGCGAAAAAGGGTTGCGATACCCTGCTCCGGGCTATGACGCGGGTACAGCAGACTCTGCCGGGCGCGCGACTTTCGATTGCCGGAGATGGCCCGGAACGAACGGAGCTGGAACGCTTCGCCTCGCAGCATACTCGCGAAACCGCGTTGCTGGGCGTGCAAAGCCCGACGCGGATACGCGCGCTGATGCGCTCGGCCCGGTGCCTTGCCGCGCCTTCTCGCACGGCGCCGAACGGCGATGCCGAGGGTCTCCCCACCGTCCTGTGTGAAGCGCTCGCAATGGGCCTTCCGGTCGCAAGTACCACCCACTCCGGCATCCCGGAGCTCATCCGCCACGGGGAGCACGGACTGCTCTGCCCCGAGGCCGATGCCGATGCGCTTGCGAGCCATCTCATTGCACTTTGCACCGACGATGCTCTCGCCCTGCGCCTCCGTACGGCCGGACGAGCTCGCGTGGAACAGCATTTTGACCTTTTACGGCAGACTCAGGCGCTTGAAGAACTGTATGACGAGGCGATCGCTTCCCGGCAAACCGGCCGCGCAACCGCCGGGTATGTCGCTTCCATAGCTGCGAGTAACGAGGCGTCGGTTCCGGAGCCGGAGTTCCTGTCGGCGAAGCCGAACCCGGAACCGGAACCTTTGCGGAACTCAGGGCCGAATCTTGCGCGAAATGCGGTGCCGAATGTCTGGCCCCGGAATTCCCCGAACTGCTCGTCTCCAAGCGAAGCGGCCGGCCAGCCACCCCGACCCGCTTCGACCGAGGAGGAAAGCGGCGGCCGCCTGCGACATCAAGCGGCGTGGCTGCTCTCCGGCAATGGAGCCGCGATATTCTTCCAGGCGCTCTATTTCCTGCTGATGGGCCGCATGCTCGGCTCCCGAGAGTACGGCGCCTTCGTCGGCGTGGTCGCACTTGTCAATGTGCTGTCGCAGTTCTCTTCGCTGGGCATGGAAATGGTCCTGCTGCGTACGGTCTCGCGCGACCGCGCCGCCTTCGCTGCAACCTGGTCTCGCGCGCTTGTCGTTTCCGGCCTGGGGTTTGCCCTGCTGCTGCTCGCCTCCCTCGCCTACGGACGCTTCTTCCTGCCGCAACCCCTGCGGCCGCTGCTGCCATACCTCGCTCTCTCCGACGCGCTGTTCGGCAAGCTCACGCAACTCGGAAGCCGCGCACTGCAAGGCGCCGGCTTCGCCCGTTGGAGCGCCAAGCTGCTCGCCCTCGGCAATGCCGCGCGCGCCGCCTCGGCAGCGCTGCTGTTTCTCTACGCGACCCATGCCCACGTGCACGTGTCCGTACTCACCTGGGTGCGTATCTACTGCATCGCTTCGCTGCTGGTCGCTGCTGCGAGCCTCGCGCTCGTCACGCGCCTGCTCGGACGGCCACGCTGGACACCTGTCCGTCGCGCGCATCTGCTGGAAGGCCTTTCTTTCTCCTTCTCAAGCTCGGCGATCTCCGCCTACAACGACGTCGACAAAGCCATGCTTGTTTCCTACGGCATGCTCCACGCAGCAGGGGTGTACGCCGTCGCATACCGGGTCATCGATGTAGTGTCCACCCCCATCGTCAGCCTGTTCGCGGCTGCCTCACCTCGGTTGTTTCGCCAGGGCGCGCGCGACGGACCGGCCGGCGCCCAACGCGAGGCGCACACACTTCTTCGCTGGGCGGTTCCGTTCGGCCTGGTGGCCGCGCCCTTGCTCGCCCTGTTCGCTCCTGCGTTGCCTCATCTCTTCGGGCGCTCGTTCGCGGGCTCGGTCACCGCTCTGCGCTTTCTGTGTTTTTTGCCGCTGCTCCGCGGGCTGCACTACGCCTGGGGAACCGCCATCACCGCCTGCGCCAGCCAGTGGCTCCGCACCGGGGCGCAGGCCGGCGTCGCCCTGCTCAACCTGATGCTGAACCTCTGGCTTATTCCACGCTGGGGGTGGCAGGGGGCCGCCGGCGCAAGCCTCGTAACAGACGGCGCGCTCGCCCTCGCGACCTTCCTGATCCTCCACCTGCTCGTCGCGCGCGATACAACGGCCCTAGCCGGAGCCGGGCCGCCCCGCAGCCGCGCGCTCCAGTGCTCCGAGTGAGGAGACGATTCCCGTGCAAAGCGTCAGCACTGCCCCTGACTCGTGCCCAGGCGCGTCGCCCAGGTCGGTTTTCACCCCGTCGAGCGCTTTCCGCACCCCGGCCACCGCGTTTTCCGTGGCCCTCTTTGCGTCCTCTGCGAACTCCGGTGCCCCCGTTATCGGCAAAGCGGCAATCGAGCGAAGCGCACCACGATTTTGCTCCAGGAAATCGCGCAGAGCCGGTCGCTCCCTGGCGTCCACCCGCCTTCCGCTCGGTAAGTATTCCGACTCAGCGAGTGAAATCTCAAGCAGAAACAGCGAGCGCATCGGCGGCTGCATGGCCTGCATGCGGTCGCGCTCCCGCAGTTTCTGCCTGCGCTGCGGGCCGAACTCGAACTGCACCGCGTCGGCCTGCGCGTTCATCTGGCTGAAGCTATCGTTGATCTTGTCGCGTAATTGCTGGAACCGCTCCAAGGCTCCCCCCGTCATTCCGGGTCCGACATCGGCCACCGCGCATGCCATGTCCCCCAGCAGGTTGAGATTGGTGCGAAGCAGCGTATTCATCCGGTCGGTGGCCAGCGGCGCGGCGATCTGGTCGAACACGAGCCACATCGCAAGCAGCCCGACTATCACGCCGACCACACGGTCCCGCGCTACCGACAGTGAAATCTGCCGGAAAGGCTCCTGCAGATTCACCAGGTAAAAAGCCAGCGCGACCTGCAGCCCAAAATACGACAGGCGAGAGCTTGCCGTCGTGAACCACGCCGAGAACGCCGTCACCGCCGCGAAAAAGACCGTGAACGCCGTGATCGAGTCCATCCGGGGCAGCAGAAAGACCTGCGCCGGCAGCGCGATCACAAACCCCCCGACCACCGCGCCGGCTACACGAAGCAGCTGCTTCTGCCGCGACGACCCAATGGTGGCGAGCGCGGTAATGATGCAGGTCGCTACACATGTGTTAATGCCCGGCCAGTCCACGCCGTTGTAGAAGAGGTAACACACCGTTGTGGCCAGGCAGCCTCGCAGCGCAAACACCAGGTGCTCTCTGTTCGTAAAGGCGTCCGGCACAAAGGCCGCGGAGGGCTTTGAACCCAGCAGGGTTCCGACGGTTCGGGCGCTCTTGCCGGCCTCCTTTGCCCCGCTCTCTGCTGCCTGATTTCCCTCGCGAGAGCTGTCGAACGAATTGAAAATCTCGCTCAACAGGGACACATTCCGTTCCAGCTCCGGCAGAATGGGCAGATACTCCGACCGCGCCTGAGTGCCGTTCCACCTTGGCACTTTGCTTGCCCCAATCTGTGAAACGTCCCGGAGCGCCTTGATCGCCCCTGCCTGGTCCCGAACCGCACGGGCGAGTGCGCGCAGGCGCTCGGCGTCTTCGCGCGTCGGGCCCTTCGAGCCGCGATCCTCGTCCGAAACTGCGTCCAAGGAGGCCGCGCACAACTCCACCAGGCGGTCGCTCAACGCCACCACGGCGGAGGCGCGCGCCCGCACCTGAGAGAGTTGTCCGGCACGGATCAGTTGCCGCCGCAAGCTGCTCGGCCCAACCATCGCATACTGCAGCAGGCGCGCTCCCTGCGACTTCGCCGGGGCTTTCCCGTCCGCCGCCGCCCGGAGCATCTGCGCCGTGACTTCAAGGCGGTCCGCAATGCCCGCGAGAACCGGATCTTCGGGGTGAAACGAGCGGTACACGAGCTCCACAAACACGGTGCACAGCGAGCCGATCATCACGGACCAGAGCGTATACAAGGTCAGCGAGACCTTCACATTCGTGCTGCCCGCGCGGTCCCAAATCGGAATGGCCGTCGCGATCAGGAATGAGAAACCGGCCGCCACGCTGTAATTTGCCGCCGTCCTCATCACAAAGAAAATCAAGTAAAACGAGGCGATCACCCACAGGAAATGCGTCACCGGCGAGTCCACGAACAGGGCCACCCCGAGCACTACGTAGACTGTGGCCAGGGCGTAAACCGCAATGTTGAGCCAGGCCTGCTGGGCGGTGTTGCGGAGGCTCTCGCGCGAGAGAATGAGCGCGAAAAATGCCCCAAGCGCGCCAGAGGGGATGTGTGCGGTATCGATGACCAGCATGGCCAGCGTGGTCGCGATGGTCATGCGAATGACCAGCGATACCCGCCCCGGATAGGGAGCCAGCTCTCGCCGCAAAAACTCGAGAAACCAGGTGCCGGCCGGAGCGGGATCGCCCGGGTCGCCGAGGCGTGCAGCGGTTACTCTGCCGGACCGGTTGGCGGCACGCGCAAAGGATTCTTTCGCCGCCTGACCCGCAGACCCGGCGCTCACCAGCCGTTCCAGCCCCGCACCGCCACCGTGGCCGACTGCGAGATGCGAAGCGCGTTCGGCTCCGGGTCCAAAATGCGAATGCGCACCGGGTACCGTGAAGCCAGGTGCACCCAGGAGAGTGTGCGCTGCGCATCCGGCAGGCCCTGCGCCAGGCTGCCGACCGTGCTGGCGTCAGGGGTTACGCCGAAACTCGCGCTGTCCACCACGCCGCGGTATAGCCGGTGGGGGTCGCCCAGCAGGTACACATCCGCGTGCATGCCCGGCAGGATATGCCGTAACTGCGTCTCGCGAAAGTTCGCGACCACCCACCAGACGCGCGTGTCGATCAGCGTGAACACCTGTGTGCCCGCGCGGGCATAGGCTCCTTGCGACAGCGTCAGATTGGTCACCCGCGCGTCAAACGGCGCCCGGACCTCGCAGTGGTTCAGGTCGTACTGCGCGGTCTCGATCGCGGACTCGCGCGCCCCGCGCTGCGCCGTCAGGGGGTCGAGCGTGGTAATCGCGTTCTGCGACTGCTGCCGCTGCGCCTGCGACTGGAAAACGCTGGACTGCGAGGCCGTAAGCGCCGCGTAGCTCGATTCCAGCTCCGCCTGGGCAACCTTGACCTGCGCCTCGGCCTGCCGCACCGCAAGCTCATTCGCCGCGGTGCCGGTGCGGAGCTGGTCTACCTGGTCCACCGTCACAAACTGCTTGGCCAGCAGCGGCTCCACGCGGTGCAGGTTATTCACCGAGTAGGCGTAGACAGCCTTTGCGCGGGCCAAGCTGGCCTGCGCATTCCCCAGGTCCGCGGTCGCCTGGTCCACTCCGCTGGTCGCCCGGCCTACATTCGCCTGCGCCGTGCGCGTGCCGGCCTGCGCTGCCAGCGCCGCGCTTTCAAGCGAGCGAATCCGGCGCGACTCGTCCGCGATCTGTCCCTCAAGCGCAACCCGGTCCGACTTCGCGCGCTCCAGCGTGTACCGGTAGGGGCGTTCGTCGATGCGGAACAGCAGGTCCCCCGCGTGCACCTGCTGGTTGTCCCGCACGTACACGTCCATAATCGGCCCATTCACGACCGGCGCCAGGCCGATGTAATTGGCGAAGACCTCGGCGTCGTCCGTGCGCGGGTAGCGGTCGGTTTCGAGCGCGACCACGACGATTGCGACGAGGGCCAGCACTACGATCGCCGCGCTCGCCACGCGACCGGCCCAGCTTTGCTTCCGGGGTTCCTGCTCGCTGGGAGCACTTGTGTCGCTGCCGCCGAACCGCTCTTGCTCCCGGCCGGTTTTCCGGTCCCCTTTGCCGGAATCCTGAGCAGAGGGCTTCTCCCTTTCGTTCTCAGGGCTGTTCTCGCCCGGTTTCCGGCCCGCGGCTTGCGCGTCCCCGTGCGGTGCATTGTCCTCTGCCATTGCCGCCAACCTCCCCCCATCCCTAACTGAAGAACACCAGCCACAAACCCAGCGTGAGCAGCGTTGCCAGCGCCGGGTACACCAGCAGCGGCGGCGACAACTGCTGATTCAGCTCCAGCCGCTCGAGCAGCAGGAAGAGCAGGAACGCGAGCGCAACCCCAATCGCGGCGCATACCAGCCAGGTCGGGAAGTAGGAACCCAGGATGCTGTAG